>CAVFBQ010000151.1:0-12060 GCA_963620455.1 uncultured Eubacteriales bacterium | reverse complement strand
AACCAAATAACCAAAACCAAAGAAAAGACTTTACGACCACCATAAGGTGGTCTTTCTTTTTAGTCTAAAAATTTTTTAACCATATTAAAATTATATAAAAATTCTAAGAAATTCTAATTTTTAGTATATATTTATAGTATAGAAACTACATAATCTTAATTAGGAGAAATAAAATAATGATACATCCATCAGCAATTGTCCATGAATCAGCAAAAATCGCAGAAGATGCCTTCATCGGACCAAATGTCGTTATCGGCGAAAATGTTACTATCGGTAGCGGTACAAGAGTTATCGCAAATGCATTCATTGAATTTGCAGAAATTGGTAAAAACTGTACAATCAGTCCATTTGCTACAATCGGTTCAGAACCTCAAGATTTAGGTTACAAAGGTGAACCTACAAAAGTTGTTATCGGTGATGATGTTATCATTAAAGAAAATGTAACAGTACACAGAGGCGCAGCTTGTGGTGATTTCACAACTCGTATTGGTAACAAATGTTTATTAATGGCTGGTACTCACGTTGCTCATAACTGCGTTTTAGCAGACCAAGTAATTATGGCTAACTTAGCAACTTTAGGCGGTCATTGCCACGTAGGTTTCGGTGCTTGGTTAGGCGGTATGACTGTATTCCACCAAAACGTTAGAATTGGTGATATGGCTATTATCAGCGGTTTCTCAGCATCAAGACAAGATATCTTACCTTATTCTAAAGGTGAAGGCAGACCTCCTGTCCCATCAGGCTTAAACGTTGTTGCAATGCGTAGACGTGGTGTTTCTAAAGAGGATAGAATTAATACAAATGAAGCCTTCAAACTTCTAGTTTCTCCAGAATACAACACAACTCAAGCTATTGAAAAAATTAAAGAAACAATCCCTATGAATGAATATATCGAAAATATGATTAAATTTATTCAAGAATCAAAACGTGGAGTTCTTTTGAAATCTCACAAAACAGGTCATCACTCTTTAGAAGCTGAAGATATGGCTGAAGAACCAGTTTTAGCTAACGTATAAACCTAGCTTATACAATAATAAATACAACGTCAAAAGAGTCTGTCGAGTTTCACTTGACAGACTCTTTCAATGTAAATTATTTTTAAAATTTACTTAATGCAAACGGTCATATCTGCTTCTACAACGACTTTACCGTCAACCATGCCAACACCGTGAGATTTACCGATAGGACCTTTTAATTTTTGTAATTCAATTCTCATATCTAGTCTATCTCCAGGACGAACAATGCCTTTAAATCTAGCATTTTCGATACCTGCAAACAAGGCCAACTTACCTTGGAATTTTTCCATTGAAAGCAATACTGGAGCTGAACATTGAGCCATAGCTTCAATTTGTAGAACCCCCGGCATAATTGGGTTGTTTGGGAAGTGACCTTGGAAGAATGGTTCATTCCAAGTTAAGTTTTTGTAGCCTTCTGCATATTCACCAGCTACGCATTTCGTAATTCGGTCAACTAATAAAAAAGGATATCTGTGTGGGATTAAATCCAAAATTTGTTGTGAATCATAAGTTAATATTGTTTTTTGCTCGTCTGTCATTTTATGCTCCTTATTCGCATTTGATTAATTTACTTTTTAATTTAAGCGCTGTTTTCACGTGAACGGCATGTCCTGCTTCTTTCGCAATAATTTGCGCTTTCAAATATAATGGGTTCACACCTGTTAAGTATAAATCGCCAATTATGTCTAGAATTTTGTGCTTAATGGGTTCTCTATCACTTCTCAATTTTGTAGTGTAACCACCGTCATCAGTAAATCCAACAGTGTTTTCTTGAGTAACCCCTTTTGCATATCCAAAGAATTGGAATTTTTTTAGGTCATGCAAAAAACCAAAAGTTCTAGCTTCAATAATTTCGTTTTGGTTTTTCATTGTGAAACTTGCCCAACGATTTTTCATATCTGGATGGTCATAATTTACGCCATAAGAAATTCTTAATTCTTCATCAGGAACAATTACAACGTGAGTTTTGCCATTCAAATACGAAACAGGTTCTAATAAAGTGTAATAAATTGGTTTAGATTTTTCTATGCCAACTTTTTTGAACGCTTTAACCCATTCATAAGAACTTCCGTCAAGAATCGGCATTTCAGGTTTGTCAACGAAAACATCAATAGAATCAATGTTGCAGAATGCGCAAGCTGCCATAAAGTGTTCAATAAGCATTATTTGGCGGTTACCGTTGCCAACACAAACGCAGTGGCTTGTTGAGCATACATTATCAACGTCAGCAACGATTGCATCATCATAACCGTCTAGGTAAAATTTAATTTTGCCTGATGTAGAAGGTTTAATTAGCACGTTACATTCATGATTTTTCATTAACGTATTGCCTTTTATTGAAAGTTCTTTTTTTATTGTAGCCATTATTTCTTACTCTTAGTTTTCTTCAGTATCTTCTAAAAATGTTTTTAACATTGGTTCGTATTTTTTAAATTTAGCAATTAATTCGCCAGCATCTTTCATAGTTTTTAATTGTTTGATAAATTCTTTTCTTGGAACTGCAGGAGTACCAACTACGATAGATTTTTCTGGGAAGGATTTACTTACACCAGCTGCTGCTGCAACAATGCTGTCGCTTCCGATGCTGATGTGGTCTGCTAAACCAGCTTGACCAGCGATTACAACACGGTCACCGATTACACAGCTACCAGCGATACCAACTTGAGAAACAATCATACAACCTTTACCAATACGGCAATTGTGACCTATCATTACCAAGTCATCAATTTTTGTATCGTCGCCAATTATTGTATTTTCAATTGTACCTCTGTCGATTGTTGTATTAGCACCAATTTCAACGTTGTTGCCAATTACAACTGAACCAAGTGATGGAATTTTAAAGATTTTTTGTTCTTTGTTTTCAATCTTGATTTCGCCATCTTTTCTAGCTTGTTCAATATTATCAGGATTTTCAGTTACAAAGCTGAAACCGTCAGCGCCTAAAGATACACCGTGGTGTAAAATGCAGCGATCACCAACTACAACTCTGTCGCCGATGTTTACGCCAGCGTGGAAGAAACAGTTTGCACCGATTTTTGCGTTATTACCAATGTATGAGTTTGGTAAAATTTTTGTATTTTCACCAACGACTGCACCCTTTGAAATTACTACGTTTGCACCGATTGAAGCGCTTTCTGCAACGTGTGCTTCTGGGTGAATAACTGCTGTAGGGTGGTAACCATCGTTTACTCTAGGTTCTTCGTAGAATAATGTTAATAATTTCATCATTGCAAGTCTTGGTCTTTCAACTTCAATAGTTGTCACACCTTCAAGATTTACACCTAATGGAACTAAAACAGCTTTTGCTTTTGATTTTGCTATATTACCGATTTCTTCTTCGCTTAAAGCCAAAGCTAACATGTGTTCGTCACATAACAATGGTGGTGCTATCATTTGAATTTTTGCATCTTCAACTTTTGTTAGCATACCGCCTACGATTTGCGAAATTTCTTCTACTGAAAATTCCTTCATTCTTTTGTTCTCCTTTATATAATTATGAATGTTTCATTTTTTCTATTGTCGATGTGGTTGATTTTCCTTGTACGAATTCAATGAATTTGATGTTGATGTGGTTTTTCAAAATTACATCTTTCTCTTCTTTTGGAAGTGTATCAAGGGTGTAATCAGCGCCTTTTGTGTGAAAGTCAGGTTTTATTCTGTCTAATAGACCACAAGGTGACTTCTCATCAAATATTACCACATAATCAACACAAGATAAAGCACATAATATTTCCGCACGGTCTAATTCAGTATTAATAGGGCGATTTTCCCCTTTAATTTTCTTAACAGAAGCGTCTGAATTTAACATTACGACTGAAATATCTGCCACTTCTTTTGTTTTTTTCAAATATCTTACGTGACCTACGTGCAAAATGTCATAGCAACCATTCGTTGTGACAACTGTTTTGCCTTTTCTTTGTATATCTCTTACGATTGCAACAATGTCATCTTGTGTAACAAGTTTACCCATTAGAATAACCCCATTTCTATTACACGTTTGCAAATTCTAACAGTGTTTAAAGCCGCGCCAATTCTTAAGTTATCGCCTACGCACCAGAATGACAAACCGTTTTCAAACGCTATGTTCTTTCTGATTCTTCCTATATAAACAGGGTCTTTGCCTTCTGCTTGAATTGCAGTTGGAAATACTTTGTTTTGAATTTCGTCAACAACTTCGATACCATAAGCATTTGCCAAAGCGTTTCTTGCTTGAGTTATGTCAATTGGTTTTTCAAATTCAAGGTCGATTGCTTCTGAGTGACCTACAAAAACAGGAACTCTTACGGCTGTACAAGAAATTGGCAAATCTTTTGAGAAGTGCATAATTTTTCTTGTTTCGTTTGTAACCTTCATTTCTTCTTTTGTGTAACCGTTATCACAGAAATCGTCAATTTGTGGAATACAGTTGAAAGCGATTTCTTGAGTGAACTTTACAGGTGTAAAAGGTTTGTCTTCAAGTCTTGCTTTTGTGTTTTCCTTTAATTCGTTAATTGCAGCAAGTCCAGCGCCACTAACTGATTGATATGTAGAAACAATCATTCTTTTGATTGTAGCAAGTTCGTGTAATGGTTTTAGAGCTAAAATTAATTGAGATGTTGAGCAGTTTGGATTTGCAATAATTCCAGCATGTTCTTTTAAGTCCTCATCGTTTACGCCTGCAATAACTAGAGGTACTTTTTCCTCCATTCTGAAAGCACTTGAGTTATCAATAATAAGTCCGCCACGTTTTACAATTTCAGGTGCGAATTTTTTACTTGTAGATGCACCAGCTGATGCTAAAACTATATCTACGTCATCAAAAGTTTCAGGTTTTGCCTCTTCTACAATGTGTTCAACACCATCAAAGTTCAATCTTGAGCCAGCGCTTTTTGCACTTGATAAAAGTTTAATGCTTTCATAAGGTACTTCTAACTGTTCTAAGATTTCTAAGATGTGTCTTCCTACTACGCCTGTTGCCCCTAAAACGGCAAGTCTTGGTTTTCTCATTTTTAATTTTTTCCTTTTATTTTTATAAAATGTTGTCTAATCCGTAAGTAAAGTTTTTGTGTTCATACGCATATTTTACAGCCATCATAATTCCTGGCATGTAACAGGTTCTGTTTGTCGAATCATGGCGGATTGAAAGAATTTGAGCGTCAGAGCCGAACAAAACCTCTTGAGATGCCATATAACCGGGCATTCTAACCGAATGAATGTGAATGTTATCGTATGAATTTGCACCTCTTGCGCCTTCAATTGTTTCTGTTTCTTCGCAATTGCCTGTGGTGAAGGATTTGTTTGCCTCTGCCATTAATTGAGATGTCTTTACGGCAGTTCCTGAAGGTGCATCTTTCTTTTGATTGTGATGAAACTCAATAATTTCAGCATTATCAAAATATTTAGCAGCCATTTGAGCGAATTTCATCATTAAAACTGCGCCTGTTGAGAAGTTTGGTGCAATAAAGCATGCAACTTTATTCTTTTCAGAAAGTTGTTTTAATTCTTCAATTTGTTCGTCTTTCAAGCCTGTTGTGCCAATTATGATATTAATTTCATTATTCAAGCAATATAGTGCGTTTTCATAAATTGATTTTGGTTGAGTAAAATCAATTAAAATATCAATATCTTTTGATTTATTAGCTTCTTCGATTGAAGAAAATTCTCCGTTTACTATATCAATTTGAGCAACCAATTCTGTTTCGTTATCCGCATTAACCGCTTTAACTACTTCTTGCCCCATTTTTCCGTTTGCACCGCAAACTGCAACTTTTATCATAAAATCTACCTCTTTTCCTTAATTTTACTTAAAATATGGCAAATTTTCAAATATATGTTAAGATTTTAATATGGAAGAAAAATTTATTACACACATCGGAACAGATGAATCAGGAAAAGGCGATTTCTTTGGTCCTCTTGTAATTGCAGGGGTTATGGTTGATGAGAAAACTGCCAAATTATTTATAGATTTAAAAATTAGAGATTCAAAGACAATCACAGATAAAAGAATTCTAGAAATGGCAGAACAAATTAAAAAGCAAGCCGTATATTCTGTAATTGCAGTTGGAAATCCTAAGTATAATGAGTTATACAAGAACTTTGCTAACCTTAATAAGTTATTAGCTTGGGGGCATGCAAAAGCAATTGAAAATATTTTAGAAAAAAATATGTGCGAATATGCCCTTTCTGACAAGTTTGGTGATGAAAGTTTAATCAAAAATGCTCTACAAAAACGAGGTCAAACTATTCGTTTAGAACAAATGGTTCGTGCTGAAAGTGATATCGCTGTTGCTGCTGCAAGTGTTCTTGCCCGTGCGACCTTCGTTCAAAAAATGAAACAAATGGAACTTACTTACGGTTGTGATTTTCCAAAAGGTTGCAACTCAATAGTTAAAGATGCTGCTAAAAAATTTATTGCTAAGCATGGTAAAGAAAAGCTAATTGAAGTTTGCAAAGCCCATTTTAAAACTTACAAAGAAGTATTGATACAAAACTGATAATTATTTTCATATTTCTTAATATCCCTATTGCCAATTGAAATTTTATGTGTTATAGTTAGCATGTTAATACGAAATAAGAAAGGAAATATGATATGAAATTTGTATGTTCAGTTTGCGGATATGTTCATGAAGGTAACGAAGCTCCAGAAAAATGCCCTCAATGCGGTGCTCCAGCTAGTAAATTCAATAAAGCATCAGAAGGTGAAAAAACTTATATTACAGAACACGTAGTTGGCGTTGCTAAAGGCGTTGATTCTGAAATCTTACAAGGTTTGAGAGAAAACTTCAACGGTGAATGCACAGAAGTTGGTATGTACTTAGCAATGTCTAGAGTTGCCGAAAGAGAAGGCTACCCAGAAATCGCAGATGCCTTCAAAAGATATGCATTTGAAGAAGCTGAACACGCAGCAAAATTTGCTGAGTTATTAGGTGAAGTAATCACAGATTCAACAAAGAAAAACTTGGAAATGAGAGCAGAAGCTGAATGTGGCGCTTGTGCTGGTAAAATGGAGATTGCAAAAAGAGCTAAAGAACTTAACTTAGATGCAATCCATGATACAGTTCACGAAATGGCAAAAGACGAAGCTCGCCATGGAAAAGGCTTTGACGGACTATTAAAAAGATATTTCGCATAACATAAATATATTAGCAATTAATTACTAAATACTATATAGTCGGTCGGTTGAGTTATCAACCGACCAACTATATTTTTGATATTATATCTTAAAGTCTTTTAATTACTTTTCAAATCAAGCCCATCGATTTTTATAGTTTTATTTTTAAACGCTACGATTTCAAAATCTTCCAAACTCATTGGTTTTGCGTACAAGAAACCTTGTGCGATATCACAGCCGGAATCAGTCAAGAATTGTGCTTGTTCTACGGTTTCAATACCTTCTGATACAGTTTTTAATTCTAAGTTCTTAGCCATTGAAAGCACGTGTTGTACAACGATTTTACCGCGTTCATCTGTTGTTGAGTCATTAATAAACCCTCTATCTAATTTCAAGATATCACAAGGAATTTGACGTAGCATATTCAAGGAAGAATAGCCAGAACCAAAGTCATCCATTGCAATACTAAAGCCTTGTTTTTTCAATTCGTTGACTACTTCTAAGAATTTTTCAAAGTCTTCAAAACCAGCCGACTCAGTTAATTCAAGCTCTAACAATTCAGGTGGAATTTGATATTTTTTAATTAAATCTTTTAAATCATCAATAAAAAATTCGTTACTCAAGTGAAGTCTTGAAACATTTACAGAGATTGGGACTGGTTTGTACCCTCTATCTATCCAAGAACGAATTGCCTTACAAGCTTGTTCCCACATATAGCGGTCAATATTTAATACAAAACCATTCTTTTCAAAAAGTGGTATAAAATCATTTGGTGCAATAAAGCCTTTTGTTGGGTGAATCCAGCGAACAAGTGCCTCTGAACCTACAACAGTAAGTGCTTTCATGTCGTACTTTGGTTGCAAATACATAACAAACTGTCCTGTAGTCAAGGCATTATGCATTTCATCTTCAATATTCTTTTCGCTTAATAATTGTTTTCTTAAGTTGTCATCATAGTATGATATGTATTTGTTGATATCGTCTGCAATAGTACGTTTTGCAAGGCTTACACGGTCGCACATTATATTAATAGGAACTGTTACGTCACTAATCAAGTAAACGCCAAATAACGGTACTAATTTTGCGGCTACCTTGTTATTTTTAGACGATTTTAGCTGTGGCATTACGTTTGTATTAAATTCTTCAATATCTTGGTGAATTTTGTCAATAATACAATTGATGACACTTTCTTCGTTATATTCAAGTATAAATAAATAATTTGCAGCAAAAGAACGAGTCAAAAGAGTGTCTTTAGGCAAGTTTTTCTTTATGATTTCGTACAAATCTTTCAAAATAGTGTTTGCAATATCAAACCCATAAATCTCATTTATAACTTTGAATTTTGTGATATCCATCAATACAAGTGCGTATTTTTTATTAGCAGAAATGTTTTCAATAATTTTTTGTGCTTCAAGATAGAACTTAGCCTTGTTTGGACCACTTGTAATTTCATCTACAAACGCAAGTTTAATCATTTCTTCGTAATTCTTTCTTTGAAGTATGTCAATACGTTTCAAAATTAAGAATAACAAGCAATTTATTGCAAGCATAATTCCTATTGTGAAGAAAATAATTTCAACAACGCTTAATGCAAGAACTTTTCCAGGAACAAATAGAACCAGTTGCCAATCGTTGTAGGATACTGGTGTAAAGGCGAACAACCAAAATTGTCCGTCTAAGTAAGTCCAGTATATGCCACTGGAATTGTCTTTTATTTGCTGTTTAACAAGGTCTGATTTTGTATTTATAAATCTTATTTTTTGGTCAAAAAAGTTGATAGTATCTTCAACGGCAGGATTGTCTGAACGTAGTACATAATCACCATTGTTCTTGATGATATGGCTGAATGCAGTTTGGTTAAATGTGTTGATATCCAAAATATTTTTGAAGATATCGGCTCTGACTACGGCTGACAAAACGCCAACCTCCTTCGATTTGTAGTAAATAGGAACGGCATAAATATTTCGGAAAGTTTCAAAACCACTTGTCGAAGCTTCTTGAACCCTATCAAAACAAGTTGCACCAGACTTTGCAACCTTGAAGCAAGGCATTTTTGCCATATTTGTTACGGGCTTTATATCTTCATCTCTTACGGCTGTGTACGCAGTACCGTCAAGTTTAATGAAGGAAAAAGCTTTGAAGGAAGCTTGTCTTCCGCCAGTTGTCAAATATGCAGTTAAGTCTTTTGGCTTAAAGTGTTTTACGTCATATCCGATTGAACTTGCAATCATTTCTAACACTTGCAAATCCCCAACAATACGGTTATGTACGTTGTAGGACAATTGTTGCGCAACTTCTGAAGTAATCTTTTCTGACGATTTTATTTGGGTTGTCATTAGGTGAAATAAGGTGAAAACGCCCACCAATGCAAGCACAAAGATAGTTGCTATAAATATAGTTATTGCTGTATCGTTCTTTTTATTCACTTGGTATGAATTATTCACCATAAACCTAAACCTTACTAACTAATTATATTATAATATAAAAAATATTACGCTCTCAAAATTCAAAAATTCAAAAAATAGTAACATTCTTTACATATCTTGGTAAAGGTTATAACAACATTAAACCAAGTCTATACACCAAAAATGCTACAAACCAAGCTGCTGAACATTGGAAAAGTACAACTAATAGTGCATAACGCTTTCCTAATTCTCGTCTTACGGTTGCTATTGCTGCAACGCAAGGTGTATATAATAGTGAAAATACTAAGAAAACAAACGCTGTAAGTTTTGTAAATACCAAAGGTAATGCCTCAACGTCACCGCCTAATAGAATAGTTAAAGTGCTTACAACGCTTTCTTTTGCCATAAAACCTGTTATGAAGGCTGTTGAAATTCTCCAATCAGCAATGCCTAAAGGTTTAAATACTGGAGTTATAAAGTTACCTAATATGGCTAGCATACTGTCTGAAGAGTTTACAACCAAATTTAATCTGCTGTCAAAAGTTTGCAAGAACCAAATTATGATTGTTGCCCAGAAAATTATTGTGAAGGCTTTTGTAATAAAGTCTTTTGCTTTTGTATAAATTAATCTATAAATGTTTGTTGCACTCGGCATTCTGTAATTAGGTAATTCCATTACGAAAGGCACACCTTCACCGTCAAAGAAAAAGGTTTTCATAATTAATGCTGTGATTATACCGACAATGATACCAATTAGGTATAGTCCTAAAATTACCCAAACTTGGTCTTTTGCAAAGAATGCAGCAGTAAATAATGCGTAAATAGGAAGTTTTGCTGAACAACTCATAAATGGAGTTAGTAAAATTGTCATTTTTCTGTCACGTTCTGATGGCAACGTTCTTGAGGCCATAATCGCAGGAACGCTACAACCAAAGCCAATTAACATTGGTACGAAACTTCTGCCTGAAAGTCCCATTTTTCTTAATGCTTTATCCATTACAAATGCTACACGAGCCATATATCCTGTATCTTCCAAAATAGATAGAAAGAAAAATAAAATTACGATAATTGGTAAAAAGCTTAAAACACTTCCAACACCTGCAAATATACCGTTTATAATTAACGAATGAACTACTGTGTTCAATCCATAAGCGGTTAATGCCATATCGGTTTTGATTGTCATAAATTCTATGACCATGTTCATTACGTCAGATAAAAATGAACCAAATGGACCGAATGTTAGGTAAAAAATTATTGCCATAATGCCTAAAAATGCAGGTACAGCTGTATATTTTCCTGTTAAAATTTTATCTGCCATAACTGTCATTTTATGACTTGGTGCATCAGATGTTTTTTGTACAAATTCGTCGCAAAGCCTTTCTATGAATGAAAAACGCATATCTGCAATTGCGGCTTCTCTGTCTAATCCACGCTCTTGTTCCATTTCTTCGACAATGTGTAATATTGTATCTTTTTCGTTTTTATCAAGATGCAATGTTTCTTCAACTAGTTCATCGCCTTCTACAAGCTTTGTTGCGGCAAATCTTAATGGAATATGTAAAGCTTCCGCGTGGTCTTGAATTAAGTGACAAATTGAGTGAATACATCTGTGAATAGAATCTTCATTTTTTACATTATGGTTGCAAAAGTCAAGTCGTCCAGGGTGTTCTTCGTATCTTGCAACGTTAATTGCGTGTTCAACAAGCTCTTGTAAACCCTGATTTTTAGAGGCTGAAATTGGAACAACTGGAACACCTAAACGAGCTTCTAAACCGTTAATATCAATGCTTCCGCCTGCAGTTTCAACCTCGTCCATCATATTTAAAGCGATTACCATTGGAATATCAAGCTCAATAAGTTGCATTGTTAAAAGCAGATTACGCTCAATGTTTGTTGCATCAACAATGTTAATGATGCCGTCAGGCTTTTCGTTTAAAATGAAATTTCTTGTTACGATTTCTTCATTGCTATATGGTGAAAGCGAATAGATACCAGGAAGGTCTGTGATTGTAACCTCGTTATGACGTTTAATTACACCATCAGTTCTGTCAACAGTTACCCCTGGAAAATTTCCAACATGTTGATTTGAACCTGTTAATTTGTTGAAAAGGGTTGTTTTTCCGCAGTTTTGATTACCTGCGAGTGCAAGACGAAGTTCTTTTTTTTGAATTTTTCCGCCAAGTTTTCTAGTTTCGTACTTTTGAATTTCACCGATTTCAGAGTGGTCAGTTTCTTTAAAAACTTTTTGTTTACGAACTTTGTTGTGTGCATCGTGAATATCTTTTATTGAAATTTTTGATGCATCACTTTTTCTAAGTGTAAGTTCATATCCTCTAAGGCGTAATTCTAAAGGATCGCCCATCGGTGCGGTTTTAATCAAGGTAACTTCTGTTTGTGGGGTTAAACCCATGTCTAAAATGTGCTTTCTTAAAGCTTTATCTTCGCAATTGACAGCCGAAATAATGGCATCGTGCCCGATAGGTAAATGGTCCAGTGTTTTTATTTTACTTAAATCTTTCATTTTTATTTCTATATAATTGTATTAATG
>CAVFBQ010000150.1:0-3287 GCA_963620455.1 uncultured Eubacteriales bacterium | reverse complement strand
TTTCTGTTCTGTTTATTTTTTATTATTTAATTTAACCTTGCTAAAAAATTCATTTGTAATAAGTTGAGAATATTTTTTATTTTCGTTTAGAGATATCAATGTTCTTGATTCGTCGGGTGTAATGTCGATTGCAGAGATTATGCCTCCAACTGTTCCAAGTGGGAGTTTGTTGACTTTAGCTGTAAATTTCACGTAAGGTATTTGCTCACCATAAGCATTCATCGTGCCTTTTTTAGTTATTGTAAAATCATCAACTTGTAGAGATTGATATTTGAATTTTCTAATTAGTGCATTAATTTTTTCTTCTATGCGGTCGTTTTCAAAGTCATCTTCGGTAAGAATAGGCTTTTTGCCCGAATCAAGGATTAACATTTTTTGACCTGTTGCGTTATGTTCTGCCAAAACTCCTTTGTAACCAAAGGCACTAGCGGCTTTATCAATTTCAAATTCGTCGGAAATTTCAGAAAAGTCGCCCAATTTGCTAGCTCTTTCCATTGTAGATTCTTTTGAATTTCCGAAATAATTTTCATATTGTTGCACAAGAAAATCCTTGCCTCCAATTGACGTAAAGCCGACGAGTGCAAGTGCTAGAATTAATATTTGAAATATTTTTCTGATGCAACCCATATTGAAATTCTTTTACCTTTAATTTAACATGTTTCTATAGGGATTATAATTCATGACTACACTAGAAATCAACCGAATTAATACAAAAGATGTAAATGTTGAAGATGCAACGCCTGCAATGCAGCAATATTTACAAACAAAGAAGGAATATCAAGATTCAATATTACTCTACAGAATGGGTGATTTTTACGAAACTTTCTTTGAGGATGCTGTTCGCATGTCAAAGGAGTTAGAAATTACGCTAACTGCACGTGATTGTGGTAATGTATTGGGTAAGATTCCTCTAGCTGGTATTCCAGCAAAGGCTTTAGACGGTTATTTAGAAAAACTAGTTCAAAAAAATATTAAGGTTGCAGTTTGTGAACAATTGGAAGATCCTAAGTTTGCAAAGGGTATTGTAAAACGAGGTGTAACACGGGTTATAACAGCGGGTACAATTACAGAAAGTAATTTGTTAGATAAAAATAAAAATAACTATATATGTGCAATGTTTAAGGATGAAAAATCTGATAATTATGGATTTGCATACACTGATATTTCAACTGGAGAGTTTAAAGTTTCTCAGGCTCCATATAATTTAATTTTGTCAGAGTTGGCGAGAATTAATCCATCTGAAATCATTGCACCTACTAAACAACAAAAGCTAATGCCATTTCAAATTGTTCCAGAAGAAGCGGTTGATTTGCCAGAAAAAATTACTGCAAATTATAATTGTTCAAAGGTTCCACAATCTGTATTTGGTGAAAATTTTGCAAAAAATAATTTGAAAGCTGCGTTAAAATTGCAAGCTTTAGACGGGCTAGGTTATGATAATTGTAAACTTGGTTTTAGAGCAGCAGCAGCAGTATTAGGATATATTTGGGAGAATTTAAAAGAGAATTTCCCAAAATTTGAAACAATTGAAAGTTATGTTTTATCGGAGTATGTGTTAATTGATGCAAATACTCGTAAAAACTTGGAATTGGTTGAAACTTTACGTGAAAAAAATAAATACGGTTCGCTTTTGTGGGCGATTGATAAGACAAGAACAAATATGGGTGCAAGACTCTTGCGTTCTTGGATTTGTCAGCCATTAAAGGACGTTAGTGCAATTCAAAAACGTCAAAGTTTTGTTCATCAATTAGTTGATTTAGAGGAAACTCGTTCTGGTTTGAACGAAATTTTAGAGCAAATTTATGACATACAACGTCTTGCAACACGTTTAAGCAATGGCTCAGTAAGTCCGAGAGATTTTATAAGTTTAAAAGTTTCACTACAAAGATTGCCTGAAATTTTAGAATTGGTTAATACTTTAGATACGGATTTATTCGACGAGGTTAAAGCTTTTGCAACTGAATTAACTGATTTTGCAGATATTATAGAGCGAACAATTCAAGAAAATCCCCCAATGTTATTAAAAGAAGGTGGAATTATCAAGGCTGGCGTAAGCGGTGAACTTGATTATTTGAATGACTTGCTGACTGGTGGTGAAAATTGGTTAAGGCAATTTGAAGAAGATGAAAAGGAAAGGACAGGAATTAAAAACTTAAAAATTGGTTATAATAAGGTTTTTGGTTACTTTATTGAAGTTACAAATTCAAATTTGAATATGGTTCCAGAAACTTACATTAGAAAACAAACTCTTACAGGTGGCGAAAGATTTATTACAGAAGAACTTAAAAAACATGAAGATGAAGTTTTGAACGCTCAATACAAAGCTCGTGAACTTGAATATAAGCTATATACAGATTTTAAGGATTATTCAAAAGAATTTGTTTCAAAGGTTAGAATTTTAGCTGAAAGTGTTGCAACACTTGATGTTTTAAATTCATTTGCTGTAACTGCTTTAGAAAACAATTATGTTTGCCCTGAGATTGACGAAAGTAACGATTTTATAGTTAAAAATGGTCGTCACCCTGTACTTGAGTTGATTTTACCATTAGGCGAATACGTTGCAAATGATTTAGAATTAGAGGCTGATTCAAACTCTAAAACTCAGTTTATGATTTTAACTGGTCCAAACATGGCTGGTAAATCAACGTTTATGCGTCAAAATGCTTTAATTGCATTAATGGCTCAAATAGGTTCTTATGTTCCCGCAACAAGTGCGAAATTAGGTGTGGTTGATAAAATTTTCACTCGTGTTGGGGCATCAGATGATTTAACCTTAGGTCAATCAACCTTTATGGTTGAAATGATTGAAACGGCCTATATTTTGAATTCAGCTACTGAAAAAAGCTTGATTTTATTGGATGAAATTGGTCGGGGAACAAGTACTTATGATGGTGTTGCAATTGCTTGGGCAGTTGCAGAATTTATTGCTACAAAAATTAAGGCTCGTTGTATTTTTGCAACCCACTATCATGAGTTGAACGTAATGACTCAATCTTATCCACAAATTAAAAATTATAGAATTACAATCTCTGAAGATAACGGTGAAATTATATTTTTAAGAAAGATTGTACAAGGTGGGGCAAGTAAGAGCTATGGTATTCAAGTAGCAAAAATGGCAGGATTGCCTCAACAAGTTTTAGAACGTTCTAGTGAATTAATGCACAAATTGCAAAAAAATCATTCTAAGAATTGGGCAACAAAAAAAGTTCAAACAAATGAACCCGATGTTCCTCAATTAAATCTCTTTTAAAATATAGTTACAATTAATGCTCTTTTTTATTGAACAT
>CAVFBQ010000149.1:0-9491 GCA_963620455.1 uncultured Eubacteriales bacterium | reverse complement strand
TTTTAGTATCATTTAAATTAATCTTCATCAATAAACATTTTTTCATCAGACATAACTTTTTCCATATTTATTAAAAGTTGAATATCGTCACCTCTGATAATTTCAGACGAGATAAAAGAATCGTCTATGCTTGATTTTTTGTTATCAATCAATTCCTCTGGAATATCTGCTATTTCAAAAATTTGATCTACCAAAAAACCTGTTTTATATTGTTCTGAATCAATGATAATCACCTTTGGCTTTTGCGAATATTCAGTGTTAGAAAGATTTAGAAATTTTTTAAAGTTTATAACAGTAATAAAATCGCCTCTAACAGTCATCAAACCGTCTATATAATCAGGTGAGCAAGGTAATTGAATAATATTTGTTTTATTTGTAACCTCTTTTACGTATTTTAGGTTTATACAATAAGAAGTTTCGTTTAGAGCAAACGTTACGAATTTATCGTTTACAAAAGCCGTTTGCGCAACAGAATTATTCAATTTTGTAATCAAATATTTTGCACGAGAGTTGAAGATTTCAATTGAATTTTCATCGGTTGGAAACAAACTTTTGATATCCACATCTAGTTTGCTTTCATAATTTTTACGTAAAACTTGCTCCAGTGCGTACATATTCAAAATTGAAACTGTCTGTTCTTCAATATGATAAAGCGCATCAATAATTTTGTTTTCAACAACAAACGGCAAACGTTCAATTTTAGAATTTTCAAAATCTACAATATTTTCGATATTATCAGCAATTATTCCGAAGATTGATTCATCGGTTTTCACAACAATAAGCTTATTATCAATTGAGTATTGCGTAACGGGTACATCAAGATAAAATCTTATATCTAAAATATTTATATTAATGTTATTAAATTTTAGAACGCCAATAATATTATTTGGAAGTTTTTGTGGATAATCAAGCGCAGGAAGTTTCATAGCTTCAACAACATTTTTCAATGGGATAGCATATTTGTTATCACTCAATGTAAAATACAAATTTTGTTGAACTTCAAAACTATCATTATTTAACGTTTGCAAGCTGTTCGTCATAAATTACAACCTTGTTTCTACCAGTTTGTTTTGCGTGATATAATGCCTTATCAGCAACCTCGACCAATTCAGAGGAATTATAATAAGAATCTTCCATTTCTGCAATACCGACACTTACAGTCAAGGATATATCAATTCCATTGAAGGAAAATTTGTGTTGAGCAATTTTTTCGCGCAATCTTTCAACAGGAATACCCGCATTATCGGCAGAAGTTTCGGGTAAAATAATTCCTATTTCTTCACCACCATAACGATAAATCATATCGGTTTTTCTAAAGGATTGTTTCATCAAGTTTGAAACTTCTTTCAAAACATAATCGCCGTATTGGTGTCCGTAATTGTCGTTTACAGATTTGAAGAAGTCTATATCAAGAATCGCCAAACTTAGCGGATTTTTATAACGTTTTGCACGTAAAAATTCACGTTCAATATTGTATTCAAAGTGTCGTCTATTGTACAAACCTGTCAAACCGTCAGTTACAGACAAAAGTTCAACTTCTGAATACAAAGATTTCATTTTCATCAACGCCAAAAGTTCATTTTTCATCAAATCGTAAAACTGAATTTGACTGTAATCAATTTCAGCTTTTGAGAAAAATGCAATTCCGCCCAACAATTTGTCTTCAAAAGTTAATGGCAAAATATAGCTTGATTTAAAAACTGATGGCGAAATTAAACTATTATCAGATCTTTCAGGATTTGTACGTGCAATTTCATGTAAAAAGTCATTCGTGTTAAACGCTTTCATATTAGGCATTTGAGTAAAGAAATCTCGTTTCAATTTTTCAATTACAAATGAAGAAACATTTGAACTATTTACATCAAAATACAAAATATTTTTTGCATTATCCTCAGGGCATTTAAAGAATAGTGCTGAAATATCATAATCAATAAAGATTGATAAAAGATCTAAAGTCTTGTCTACAAGCACTTTTTCGTGAGTGTAATATTCACCAAGGTTTCTGAACTCATTTAAAAATAGTGATTGCATCAACAGCTGATTTAAAATTCTGTTTATTTGCTCGTTTACAGAAATATCATCAACCTTGTGAGTTGAAATAACATTTTTATCCTCGTTTGAAAGTTCACTATCTTTAAGAACCTCCAAGGTTTTTTGCATAATTTCTTCAAACTCAGCAGTTTTTGAAATGAATGCTTGAGCTCCAGCTTTTTTACCCCAAAATTTGTCAACATTTTTGTCTAAAACAGTCAAAAGGATTATCGGAATATTTTTTGTAATTTGATTATTTTTTAATAAACGGCAGAATTGATAACCGTCTAAATCAGGCATAATAATATCTGACAAAATAATATCAGGTACAAAAGAAAATATTTTGTGATAACCTTCCAAAGCATTTTGAGCTGTTTCCACCTCAAAATCACACTTTGTAAACCGTACTCTCATAACGTCTAATTGAGTTTTGCTATCATCTATCAGTAAAACTTTATTTTTCATAGTCAAATAATCCTTATTTGTAATATAATTATACTATAAATATTTATATAGCAAGGAGTCCTTTATGTTTAATAAGTTCAATTTCACTATTTTAGAAAAAATGTTTATAAAATATATCGTTGAAACTTTCTTGATTTTAGCCAACTTTGGTCTATTCTCATTAATTTTAACGTTCGATATTCCAATGGCTAGAGCCTTTTCGTTTATCGCTATTATGCTTATTTTAAATGTGTTTGTATATTACCTATTTAGACTATGGATTGACAAAACAATCAAACGCGACATTACAACAAAAGCAAAAGATATCGGTCAATTAAAAAATGCCTTGGAAGATTTGATTACAAAACACAGAAAAACTCTTGATTTATACCTAAAAACAACTCAAGATTGTGTTGCTAACTTTGAAACAATCAAAGAGGCAAACGTTAGAACCAAACAAATTTCTCAAATTCTATCAACTCAAGTTGAAAAATCTGTTGATGCAACCAGAAAAGAACATGACGCAATGCTTGAAAATTCAGAAAAGTTAGACTTTTTAAAACAACGTATTCAAATTATTGCAGACTTGATTTTAGACCTTTCTGAATACAATCAACAAATCGGTTCAAACGTTGGTTTGGTAGAAGATATTGCAGAACAAACAAACATGTTAGCCCTAAATGCTGCAGTAGAAGCGGCTAGAGCAGGTGAGCACGGTAAAGGCTTTGCCGTTGTTGCAAGTGAAATTAGAAAACTTGCAGATGAATCAAAACAAGCTACAACAAAAATTTCTTCATTAATTAATGATATCCAAAATGTTACAAACTCAACTGTTATGGCAACAGAAGAAGGTACAAAAGAAATTGAACAAGTTGTTAAAACTTCAAGTTTTACAAAATCTAACCTTGAGGAAATTACAAACGGCATAAAATCAATTTCTGAAAATGTTTCAAGAATTACAGAGGATACTCAAAATACATTTTCTGCAGAATTTAATACAACAATTTTAGAATTTAGTGATGAAATCGGCAATTTCATGCAAGAATTAGAAAAATGTGTTGGTCAAATTGATGAAATGACAGCTATTTACAACGAAGAATCAACTGCCAAAATGTAAGGTTAAACGATGGAATTTCAAGATGACGAGTTGATAGAAATTTTAAATATTTTTCGTATAGAATCCGAAGAAATCGTTACTCGTTTGAACGATAACCTTATGGCGCTTGAAAAATCGCCTTCAAACAAGGACCTTCTCGTTTTACTTTTTAGAGATGCTCATAGCTTGAAAGGGGCTTCTCGAATGATTGGCTTTACTGCAACTCAAAACCTAGCTCACAAATTAGAGGATACTTTGGGTTTAGCAAAAGAGGATAAACTTTCAATTACACCTCAAATCGCAGATGTAATGTACAAAACAGTCGATTTAATTTCAAAAATTATTGAGCAATCTATTGAAACAGGCAAAGAAAAATTTAGCCCTAAAGAAGTTGACAATCAAACTAAAGCACTTGAAAATATACAAAACTCCTCTGTAATTGATATTGAACCACGAGAAGTTAAAGTTGTACAACAAAAAGAAGCTCAAACTCCTCAAAGACGAAGTTCTGACAAGCCTAATGAGCTTAGTAAATCAAATTTAATAAAATATTATCACCATTGCAATTATCTAATTATAAAAACGCTAAAATGCGTTATCAAATTGTCTGAAAAGATTGAAAATGAGTCTATAAAAAAACTTTTAGACCTTATTAGCAATTTATTAGAATATTTTGAACAAATCAATCATTACAACATAAAATCTACACTTGAAACTATCAAATTAAAACTTGATATCATTGAAAAATGCAACACTGAATTAACTTTAGAGGAGGTTGCAGAAATTCAACAAGCAATGGATAATATCATCAATCAGCTTACAAACTTGTGCGAAATTAACAATCTTGAAGCTATTGATTATTATGGTTATGCGTTTAGTGATGAAGAATACGAAGTTCCTGAAACGATTGAGGAAGAAGGTTCTGCAATAGAGCCTGAAATTATCCTTGATGACAAAGTTTTACGTCCAGAAATAATTTCAAACTTCAATATTGAAAATATTTTAGGAAAAATTAAATTACTTAAAACCTCTTCTAAAGCCTACGAAGATTTAGAAAAGACATTTATAGACTTAAGAGAAAGCAACCCTAAATCAGAAACCACACCAGTTATAGACAAAATTTTATCAATTATTGAATTTACAAAAGACTTAGACATAACTCTTGATGAATCCATAATCGAAATTCTTTCAAACGCAACAAGGTTTTGCTATGCAACAATTAATGGTGAAAATTCCCAAGACGACAGCGCTCTTTTAGCTCAACAATTAACCGTTGCAAAGCAATTAATTGAAATTGCAAATCCGCAAACAGCTCACGTCGTTCCAACTCAACAAGAGAACGAGTCTCAACAAACTCAAAAAACTAATAATTTTTCAAAAATGAAGGATTTTACTAAGATTTTTGACACAGGTGAAATCAAAACTCTTCATGTTGAATCTTCAAAACTTGATGCAATGGTAAATCAAATCGGTGAACTTATCGCGACAAAAATAAAGACTACAAAACAATTGAGCGAGTTGAACAACTTAAACGACAAACTTGAAGACTGGCAAAAAGATTTCTCAAAACTAATTCGCCATATGAAAAGTTATGATAAACGCTTTTCCAAACAAGACAATGAAACTGATACCTCTTCAATCATTTTCATCAAGCAAATGTTAAATACACTTACTGAACAAAGTAAAAAGTTGAATACAATTGCAACAGGAATTGCGCAAACACAACGTTCTAACATTGAAGATGATATGAAAATGCGTATCCTAATTGATGACTTTGATGGAATGATTAAAAATATTCGTGTGTTACCTCTTGCGACTGTATTCCACCTATTTGGAAGAATGGTTCGTGATATCGCTCACGAACGTGGTAAAGAAGTTGAATTAACTATTTCAGGTAGTGAAACTAGCGCAGATAAAAAAATTATTGAAGAAATAAAAAATCCTTTAATTCATATCCTTAGAAACTCTATCGACCACGGGATTGAAACTCCAGAATGCAGACGAGAATTGGGCAAGAATCCAACAGGTCATATTCAAATAAACGCAAAACACTTAGACAACAAAATTTTGATTGAAGTTATTGACGATGGTCAAGGATTTAACATTAAAAAAATCAAGGAAAAAGCTCTCAGCAAAGGCTTTTTAACAGAAGAAGAAATAAACGATATGAGTGATGAAGAAATTATGAATATCGTTTTCTATCCAGGTTTCACCACTGGCGATGAGGTTACAAGCATCTCTGGACGTGGTATTGGTATGGATGTTGTAAAATCTAAAATTGCACAACTTAACGGTACTGTAAAAGTTGTTTCTGAATTTAATGTCGGTAGTAAAATTCAAATTGAATTGCCTGTTACAATGGCAACTCTTACCGCATTTTTAATTCAATCTGCAAACCAAACCTTTGCACTTCCAATGTCTGTTATCAACACTGTTATTTGCAGAAGTGATAACGAAATTCACCGTACACACGAAAGTTTAACAATTTTGCACAACGGCAAAAATATTCCAGTGTACAACCTTGCGCATCTTCTTAACCTAAAAGGTTTTCAAGAAGAAAGCGATATGAAAACCATTATCATCATTGAAACAAACAACAAAGTAATTGGTATTATCGTTAATAAATTGCTTGGTGAGCAAGAAATTCTACATAAAAAATTATCACCACCATTGTACAGAATTAGGAACATTTCTGGAGTTACAACCCTTGCAACAGGAGAAACTTGCTTGATTTTAAATGCAATTGATTTAATTAAAAATTCAACACTTCAAAATGCTAAAAGATTGTCTATGGCTCAACCTAAAGCAATTACAATTGAAGAAAAGAAATCACAATTAAAACAAAAGAACATTCTCGTTATTGACGATTCAATCACAACAAGAACATTAGAAAAAAATATTCTTTCAAGTGCTGGTTTTAGCGTATTTACAGCAAACAATCCAATAGATGCGTTAAAGAAAATAAACGAAACTCATTTTGATATAATTCTTACGGATATTGAAATGCCTGAAATGTCAGGATTGGAATTCTTATCTCAAATAAAAGCAAATGAACTATACGCAGATATTCCTGTTGTTGTATTGAGTTCCTTGGGTGACGAAAACCAAAAACAAAAAGCTCACTCACTAGGGGCAGAAAAATATGTCGTAAAAGGTGAATTTAATCAAAAAGCCTTCGTTGATATGGTTTCTAACATTTTATTGAAATATTCTGAATAAAATAATAAAAAGGCGGTCGGCTTAACAAAGCCGACCGCCTTTTACTACTTTTAGCTAACCCTCTACAGGTGCAACATAACCTGGAATTTCTTCAGGTTTTAGCGGTCTAATCATTACAACATAACGCATGTTTAGTTGTAAAAAGTCGAATTTTTCAGTTTCACCTTGTCTATTTTTGTATGTAACTTCACAATCTTTTACTGCAATAAAGTTTTTGTTTGCCTTATTTAATAAGTCACTTAAAAAACGATTTTTCTTTGAAAAACCAACGTTAAAAACTGTGCCTTTAACTTCATAATCTTCAGTAACGATTAAAACATCTTCTTTGCTTGCTGAACGTAATCCGAACATATATTGCTCCTTTATATTTTTATCCAAATTTACATTAGTATATTAATACTTTTTTCAAGGTTTTCAACCCTTCGTTTAGAGGATTTTGCACTCTAGCGACACCCCGAATAAACCCAGACAGTTTCATAATCTCATAAATGTTGCAACCATGAACTAAATTCAAGGTGGTAAAGGTTAATATAAAACGCGGGTGGTGCAATGCACCGCCCGCGTTACTAAAGTGACAATAATAGCTTGGCGATTACGCTTCGTCTAAGGCTGCAACACCTGGTAATACTTTACCTTCGATGAATTCTAATGAAGCACCACCACCTGTTGATACGTGAGTGAAATCTTCAGCCTTAAAGAATTTCTTAGCTGCAGAAACTGAGTCACCACCACCAATTACTGATGTAGCGCCGTTTTTAGTAGCTTCAACAATGTCTTTAAGGATTGATTTTGTACCTTCAGCGAATTTAGGGTTTTCAAATGCGCCTACAGGACCGTTCATAAGGATTGTTTTAGAAGATTTGATAACTTTTGCAAATGCTTTTTGTGATTCAGGGCCTGCATCTACACCTTCAAAACCATCTGGAATGTTCTTGATTTCTACAACTTTGTTAGTTCCGTTGCCTGAAAAATCGTCTGTAACAAGAACATCAGTAGCCATAACAAGTTTAACGCCTTTATCTGCGGCTTTCTTCTCAATTGCTTTAGCAACTTCTAATTGGTCATCTTCGCAAATTGAGTTACCGATGTTACCACCGTTAGCTTTTACGAATGTATAAGCCATACCACCGCCAATAATCATATTATCAACTTTATCTAATAAATTTTCTAACACACCAATTTTAGAAGAAACTTTAGCGCCACCAACAACAGCAGTGAAAGGTCTTTCAGGGTTGTCTAATGCTTGAGATAAGCATCTGATTTCTTTCTCCATTAACAAGCCAGATACAGCTGGTTTAAGGATTTTAGCTAATTTTGCAGTTGAAGTGTGGTTTCTGTGAGCAGCACCAAATGCATCGTTTACATAGAAATCACCTAATTTTGCAAGTTCTTCAGCAAAGGTCATATCGTCATCTTTAGCTTCTTCAGCTTTGTAGTAACGAATATTTTCCAATAAAGCAACCTGACCGTCTTTTAAGTCTGTTAATTCTTTGTCAGCGCCTTCACCAACAGGTGATTTAACGAATTTAACTTCTTGACCAAGAACTTTTGACATATATTTAGCAACTGGTTCAAGTGATAAATCTTCTAACTTTTGACCTTCCTTAAGTTTTTGAGGTCTGCCCAAGTGAGCCATTAAGATGATTTTAGCACCTTTATCTTGCAAGAATTTTACTGTTGGTAAAATAGCTTGAATTCTAGTGTCATCAGTAACGTTTTTGTCAGCGTCAAGAGGAACATTGATGTCTACTCTAACTAACGCTCTTTTGCCTTGAACGTCACCTAAATCTTTGATTGATTTTTTCATTTTGTTAATCTCCTTTTATAAGTACAAAATTATGTTATTTCCTATATTTCTATTTTAATCGACACAAAATTTTAAGTAAAGTATTAATTTTTTTTCACATATATTGAATTTTTTTTTTAGTTTAAAGTACAATATACATAAAGTGTCGATAAATAGCATGGGAATTATGGAATGATGGACGATTTATTAACAGGATATAATTTTTACTCGAGTGGTCGAGATATGGAACTTATCACTAAAATTGTCGACACATTAAAAGATATTTTAGAATATGACAAAAGGCAAGTAAAGCCTTTGTTCTTGCGTACAACAGATAGCTTTATTATGAACATTGCACGCAAGGTTGTTGAAGAAAAGAAAAAGACTTTTTTAATTGGTATTACAGGCGAAAGCGCTTCTGGAAAGACTGTATTTGTTGACAATACTACACATGCTTGCGTTAAAGATTCTCATGACGGCATTTATACAGTAGTTAGACAAGATGATTATTATAAGGATACTTCAAAAGAATTGAAAGAAGCAGGAAGCTACGAGGAATTATTTAAAACAGGTTTTAGCTTTGATACCCCTGATGTTATTGACTTACAGTTAATGAGAGAACATTTAATTGCATTAAAAGAAGGTAAAGAAATTACCTCTCCACATTATAACTTTGTGACTTGTGAATCTACACCAGATGGCGATGTCAAAAAGCCTGCTAAAATCATTTTAACTGAAGGTTTATACGTTTTAAATGAACAAGTGCGCGACATCATGGACGTAAAAGTTTATGTATTTACTCCATTGGAAGTTCTAAAAGACCGTTGGTACAAGCGCGCAGCAAGCCGAGGTAAAACAGGTGAAGCTGCAGATATGCAATTTAAAGATGTAAATAAAACGGCTCAACAATATATC
>CAVFBQ010000148.1:2058-4047 GCA_963620455.1 uncultured Eubacteriales bacterium | reverse complement strand
CTGCAAATACAGATTCAAAGAAGGAAGTAACAGGTCGGCTAACTTCACCAATTTTTGAAAGTGCGATTGCAAAGACTAGTACAAAGATTAAAATTGGAACCATATCGCCTGTAGCAAGTGAAGAAATTGGATTTCTAGGCATAAAATCAAGTAATATGTTTAAAATATTGTTTTTTTGATTATCAATTGTTGCTGCAACTTGTTGTTGAATTTCAACGGCAGCCTCGGTGTCAATATATTGAGTTGCCCCAAGACCAGGTTTTATTGTTAGGGCTAAAGTTAAACCAATCAAAACGGCGCAAACGGTAATTATACCATAATAAATAACCATTTTTTTTCCGAATTTGCCAAGTTGTTTGTTATCTCCAATGCTAGCAATACCAATGATTACAGCGGATACCACAAGTGGAATTACAATCATTTGGATTAAACGAATAAATGCTTGTCCGATAAAAGTTAAAATGTTAAATATAGTTGTATGTTCGTGTCCGTGTAGTAAAAAGCCCACGATTATACCAGCAATAATCCCGAAGAATATATGCCAATTTCGTTTAAGCCCTAGTCCGACTGCAATTAGTACTTGCATGTGTATTTTCATATTTGAGATATCCCTTTTTCTTTCTTATTTGTGATAATTGTAATACTTTATTGACAAAAATACAAATAGTTCATATTATATTTTACAAAATATTTAGTAGCATTTTTGTAGAACAGGTAATTTAACGTTTGCGCAGAACGCGTTTTCTGTTAAACGAACTCCCATACAACCTTGATTACGTTTAAATTGCGCTCTGTAAATTAGTTTTAATGTTTTATCTACTGTTTGTTTATTATATTTTAATGTTAAATCTTCGTAAGACATTTGATTTTCAATGTAATCTTCAATTATTCTATCTAAAACTGCGTATTCAGGAAGTGAATCTTGGTCTTTTTGATTTGGACGAAGTTCTGCAGATGGAGCTTTATCAATAATTTCTTGTGGGATAATTTCGCCGTTTCTGTTAATCCAATTTGATAATTTATAAACGTTTGTTTTTGTCAAATCTGCAATTGGATTGAAACCGCCACACATATCACCGTATAATGTGCCGTAACCGCAAGCCACTTCAGACTTGTTGCCTGTTGATAAAAGTAATCTGTTTTCACGGTTAGAGAAGAACATTAAAATTACGCCTCTAAGACGTGATTGAAGGTTCTCTTCTGCTAAATCCATTTTATTTTCTTTTGCAACATTTTCCATAAAATTGTCGAACAAGGATTTAATTGGAACAGTGCTGTTATCAATGCCCAAAGTTTTTGCTAATTTTTCTGCATCTGTAATGCTTCCAGAAGATGAATATTTGCTTGGTAGCATAATTGTTTTAACATTTTCAGCGCCTAAAGCTTTTGTTGCAAGAGTTGCTACAAGTGCTGAATCAATACCGCCAGAAAGTCCTAAAATAACTTGTTTAAATCCGCAAATGTCGCAATATTCTTTTAATGCATAAGTTGTAACATTATAAATTTCTTCCTCTTGAACGAACTCTTTGTGCTCAGTTTTGTTTGTAAAATCAACGTTTGAAACAGTTTCTTCTAAAAGAGGTAAGTCTAAAACTAATTCATTTTTAGAATTTTTTGCAAAACTTTGACCTGCATAAACTTCTTTATCATTTAGCATAATTGAGTTTGCATAGATAAAATCAGTTGAAGTTACTGTGTTTTCAATAAATTCTTTGTGTGATTTCATTGCGTAGTAGCTATTTTTAACCAAAACGTATAAATCACATTTTACGTTGTCTTTAAACTCCTTGGATACGTAAACTTTTTTACCGCAACAATCAAAGAAACCTTCTGTTAAATCATATTTTTCACCGTTTTTGATTAAAGTTTTGCCGATTAAAACTGTATTTTTAGCGAACTCTTTGCAAAGTTTAGCGAAAAATTCTTCTTTTTTCTTTTGATAATTGCTATCAAAATTCATAGATATGTTCGCTTCAAAATCAGGATAAA
>CAVFBQ010000148.1:0-2048 GCA_963620455.1 uncultured Eubacteriales bacterium | reverse complement strand
CTTTTTAACAGCGTAGGTATATAATTGCTGAGACAATGTATTTAATTTTTTTGTCTAAAGTTTGCACCTGAGGCATAATTGAAGGTAAACGTTTAACTCTGTCTGGTGCTGTGTCATCTAATTCTCCAAGACGTATTCTTATATCTTTTAATTGGATATAAACATCGTTTGGAGTTCTTAAATCAATATATTCCAATGGAACTTTTGTTCCTAATTTTATAGTTTTTGCTAATTTTTCAATTAGTTCTATTTTTGCTGTGTCCCAATGTCTGTAATCATCACCTTTTGTTCCATAAGTTAGAACTTTTATGGTTTTGAAGGATTTATCTAAAGGAAGATAATCACGTCCAATAAGTTTACCAGTTTTGGTGAAGAAGGCAATTGGTTCAACCTTTTCATCTGGAGCAATTGTGATTAAAGGAGTATCTTCCTGAATGATAATTTGTAATCTTGCAGGAAACCAAAATCTACGAATATATACGTTTTCAACAGGTGGCAGAGATTTTAAATTTTCTTCTATCTCCTCAGTTCTATACATATAAATCGGTACTTTAGGAACTTCGGACTTTCTTAAAGCCGCAATAATGTAGTATTTTGGTACAATTTTGTTGTTTGTAATTTCCAAATAAGGGCTATCCGCAGAATCAAAAGCCTTTGGTGACATATACCATTGATGCATTCTGATTAGTTTGTAACAAAGAAACATTAGAGCAAGGATAAATAAAAAGCGCAAAAGCATTCTTAAACGGCGCATCCACATATTAGTTTTACGGACATGGCGTTCTTGTTTATTACGTCTTATGCGAGTTTTTATATGTTCAATATTAATAAGTTCATCATCTAACTCGTTTTCTTCGTTAGCCATTATTTATTTAATCCTGCACTGTTTAAAATAAGTAATACTAAGTTATCGTAATCAATACCTATAGCTTTTGCTTGAGCAGGTAAGTCGCTTACGTCTGTCATTCCTGGGCTTGTATTGATTTCTAAGAAATAAGGTTTATTGTCCATAATCATGAAATCAACTCTTGAAACACCACTACAACCAGCAGTTAAGTGTGCTTGAACCGCAACATCTTTAATCGTATTGCTTGTTTTCTCATCTAAGTTTGCTGGTAAAATAAATTCTGACATACCTTGAGTGTATTTTGCTTCAAAATCGTACCATTCAGTTTTGGGACGGATTTCAAGAATTTCAGTTGCAAATGTTTTGCCTTCGTTTTCTAAAACACCTACTGTAACGAAGAATCCATCAATAAATTCTTCAATTAAAACATCGCTGTTGAATTTAATGGCTTCTTCATAAGCTTTTTCAAGTTCTTCAGGTATATTAACCTTTGTCATACCGAAACTTGAACCTTCACAAACAGGTTTTGTGATTAGAGGATATTTCAAGCTGTAAACTTTTTCTTGTAAGCTGTCGCCCTTTTGTACAAATGCTGATTTTACCAATGGAATTTCAGGGCAAGTTGAAAGGATACGTTTTGTGTATTCCTTGTTCATGCAGATAGAAGATGCCATTACGCCACAGCCTGTATAAGGTATCTTTAAAATTTCTAATAAACCTTGAATACAACCATCTTCGCCGTATTTGCCGTGAAGAGCGATGTATGCGTATTCAATTTTCTTTTCTTTTAATGTTTCTGAAATATTTTCGTCTACAATTACTAATTCCGCATTGTTATAGCCTAATCTTTTTAATGCTTCAAAACAGTTCTTGCCTGAACGTATTGAAACATCTTTTTCAGAAGACATACCGCCACAAAGTACACCAATGCGAGCGTTTTTATCTATTTTTGCTTTAATGTTTTCCATATTTTTTCCTCTATTTCCGAATTATTACCAAAATAAACAACTTCGGGATTTAGTTTTATATCATACTTTTCTTTAACTTTATTGTACATCAACAACATCAAATTTAGAATATCCTCAGATGTTGCGCTGTTATAATTGATAATAAAGTTTGCATGGTTCTTCCAAACTTTTGCTCCACCAACGGTTAACTCTTTAGCTCCAGTGCCATCTAAGAGTTTTCCTGCAGAATTATT
>CAVFBQ010000147.1:0-2574 GCA_963620455.1 uncultured Eubacteriales bacterium | reverse complement strand
GTTTTAGGTAGAATGAACCTACGAAGAAGATTTTAAAGGAGAAAAAAATGCAAGTAATATTGAAAAAAGACGTTCAAAACTTAGGCGAACAAGGCGAATTGGTTACAGTTAAAGATGGTTACGCAAGAAACTACTTGTTACCACAAAACTTTGCTGAAATCGCAACAAAAGGTGCTTTACAAAACAGAGAACATAACTTAGCTAGAATTCAAGCTAAACAAGAAAAATTACACCAAGAAGCATTAGCAAAAGCTGCTGAAATCGAAAAAGTAGGTACTTTAGAATTAGCTGCAAAAGCTGGTGAATCTGGTAAATTATTCGGTACTATCACAACTAAAAAACTTTGCGAAGAATTACAAGCAAAAGTTGGTATAGAAGTTGATAGAAAAACCGTTTCATTAAACGCTCCAATCAACAAAGTTGGTTCTTACACAATGTTAATCAAATTAACTTCAAAAGTTAAAACTGAATTAGCAGTAAATGTTACAGCTTCTGAAATCTTAAAAGAAGAAATTGAAGAAGTTGCTGAAACAACAGAAGAAGCTTAGTTTTAAAGGCGCAAGAATTTTTCTAAAAATTCTTGCGCCTTATTATATATTTTTATCTTAGGATAGGTATGACAAAATTCACAAATCTAACAAATGAGTGCTTAGCAATTGGTTCATTGCCTCATAAAAGTGTAAACGAGACTATGGGTATCGTAAAAACATATTATAATACCATTCCTTTTTGTCCTCAATTGCCAAAACTTTCGCCAAATATAACACCTATCGTCTTTATAGATGAACCTACAGTTTCACAGATTGGAACTTCAAAATGGGCATGAATATTATTAATTTTGATGCATATTCTTATGCCGAAAACATGGGTGCTTACGCAGATGATTTAAAAACCTTTTTAGAAAATGGCGGATATATTGCATTTGGAGTAGTACCGCATTATTAATAAACAAAGGACTTGATAAAAATCTGCTAAATACACATTCATTGATAACTCCCTCTTGCGGTTGTGGTTCTTTAAGTGTAGAATTAGCACAAAAAGCAATTAGTTTAACAAAAGAATTATCAGAAAAATTGAAAGGATAAAACTTGCCAACAACATTAGCAATAACAGGTAAAAGCGGTAGCGGTAAAACTACAATAACAAAAGCATTTTTAAGGGTATTCCAAGAGTATTTTCCCGATAGATCTATCCTTTTATTTGATAATGACCTTGCTGCAGAATTAGGACATAGCTTTGGTAAAGACATTCGTAATACAATTTATGGTATAAGAAGTGGTAAACACGAATATAAAACTGGAATTCCTGAAGGAATGACCAAACAAGAGTATATCGAATGGGCATTGGAAGACATTGTTGAAACAATTGATGAAAATGTTGATTTAATTGTTTCTTGGCTTGTCGCATCAAAAGACTGCCGTTGCCCAATTACAAAACAAATGTGCGATGCAATCATAAAATTTATCAACCAATATGATATTGTAATTTTTGATTGCGAGTATGACTTAAAATATCTAAATCAACTTGTAGATACAGAAATTGATACAGCAATTATTGTAACGAACCCAACAGAAGCATCAATACAACTTGCAAGCAGAATTGAAGAGTATTCGGCAAAATACGCCGCTGGAGGTCAACTGGGTGTTGTTTTAAACAAAGTTGATAATAGAGATACTAGTACGATATTTGAATTGCTTAGAAAATATGAGCTCGAGGTTTTAGGTGTAATTCCTAAAGACAAAAACCTAGATGAACATTCTGTAGAAAGAGAATCTAAGGCTATTCAAGAAGCAATCAAACAATTTTACTTTAGACTTAACTTACCACAAACGAGGGTTTAATGGCTATTATAATAGATGGAAAACAAACAGCTGAAAACATAACAAACAAATTGAAAATTGAGGTTTCAAAAATGAACAAAAAACCTCACCTTGCTGTAATCCAAGTTGGAGATAATCCAGCAAGCAATATCTATGTAAATTTAAAACATAAAAAAGCTGAAAACATCGGTATTACATCAACAATAATAAAATACAATGAAAACATCAAAGAAGTTGAACTTATCAATAAAATAGAAGAAATTAATAATAGTGACGAAGTTCATGCTATCTTGGTACAATTACCATTACCGAAACATATAAGCAAATTTAATATAATAAAAGCAATATCTCCGAAAAAGGATGTTGACGGTTTTACTGCTCAGAATATAGGTGATTTGTTAAGTGGAATAACACCGATGGCATATCCTTGCACGCCTAAAGGAATTTTAAGACTTTTACAAGAATACAACATTAAAATTTCGGGAAAACATGCCGTAATTGTGGGACGTTCCAATATTGTTGGCAAACCTCTTGCAGTTATGCTTTTAAACAAAGATGCAACAGTTACAATCTGCCACTCAAAAACTCAAAATTTATCAGAAATTACAAAACAAGCAGATATTCTAATTTCTGCAGTAGGTAGAAAAATTATTTTTAAAGATATGGTAAAAAAAGATGCCGTTGTAATTGATGTTGGTATATTCAAAGACGAAAATAACAAAACAACAGGAGATGTTGATTTTGAGAACGTCAA
>CAVFBQ010000146.1:0-2084 GCA_963620455.1 uncultured Eubacteriales bacterium | reverse complement strand
ATATTTGCAATATCACTTAAATATTGACAAAATTGATGATGAAAAAATTTATAAGGTAATTACAAGCGAATATATTGCAAGCGGGAAAGACGGTTATGAGCCTTTCTTACACGGAAAAATAGTGAAAGTTTCTAGCCGTTCTCAAATAAAATTATTCTGTGATTTATTGCAAAGACTAAAAACAATCACAAACGATAATATTAAGTTTTAGCAATGACTTTATTTTTCAACATCTTTATAATATAATTAACTCGTAATAAGTAATTAACGGGTAGTTGAAGTGGAAAAAGAAAAATATCATTTTATCGCCATTGGCGGAATTGGAATGAGCGGACTTGCAAAATACTTGATACAAGAAGGGTTTGAAGTTTCAGGCTCAGATATTAACGATAGCAAATATATTGATGAAATTAGAAATTTAGGCGCAAAAGTTTACATCGGACACGACGAAAAGAATATTCCTGAAAAATGCGTTGTAGTTGCAAGTTCTGCAATTAGAGAAAGCAATCCTGAAATTCAAAAAGCTAAAAGATTAAGATTACCTATTTTACATCGCTCTGACGTTTTGAAAACTCTTTCTGAACGCTCAAAATGTTTTATTGGTTATGCTGGAACTCACGGAAAAACTACAACAAGCGGTCTTTCATCTTACGTAATGGAAAAGGCTGGCTTAGAACCATCTTATGTTGTTGGCGGTATTATTCCAGAACTTCACACAAATGCTAATTACAAAACAGACAAATATTTTATTGCAGAACTTGATGAAAGCGATGGCACAATTGTTAAATATAACCCTCAAATTTTAGTTATAAACAATCTTGAAGCCGACCATTTGGACTTCTACAAAAACGGTTTAGACTCTCTTGTTGAAACATTTAAACAACTTTTATCAAAATTTGATGGTTCTCAAAAAGTTTTAATTAATAACGATTCAGCAGGGAATTTGAAACTAAAAGGCTATAATTTTATTACTTTTGGCTTAAATGATGCAGATTACGTAGCTAAAAACATTCATTTAACACCAACAAGAAGCACTTTTGATTTTTATTATAAAGGTGAAAAATTAACCTCTATACAAACAAAATTATTAGGCAAACACAATGTTTCAAACGCATTGGGCGTATTAGCAAGTTTACATCAAGCTGGGGTTGATTTAGAAAAAGTTGTTGAACATTTTGCAACCTTTACTGGTATGGGCAGACGTTTTCAACACGTTGGTGATTTTAACGGAGCGGTAATTTATGATGATTACGCACACCACCCAACAGAGATTAAGGCAACACTTTCAGCCTTAACTGAGTTTCCTGACAAGCACGTAATTGCAGTGTTTCAACCTCACAGATATACTCGTTTAAAGTCTTTATGGAATGATTTTGTTGATGCGTTTAAAAATGTACCACAAGTTATTGTGACTGACATCTACGCGGCTTCTGAATATCCAATTGAAGGCATATCCTCTGAAAATTTCATCAAGGATTTAAAAAAACATTGTAAAAACTGTGAATACATTTCAGGCTCTATGAAGGAAGTTGCTCAAAAAATCTATCCTCAACTAAAAAAAGATGACATTTTAGTTGGTTTAGGCGCTGGAACTATTACTGAACTTGGCAAAGAACTTTTAAAACTTGCAGGGAAATAAGAATGAACAATGAAGTTAGAGAAAATTTTGATGCAAAAAATTTAACTTCCTTCAAAGTTAGCGGTTTAATTGAACGCGCTTATTTTCCTAAAAGCGTTGACGAATTAATAGAGGTTTTAAAATCAGTTGAAAGCCCAATTATTCTCGGCAATTGTTCTAATGTTTTACTTTCTTCAAGTGGAATTAAGGGCAACGCAATTTTTACTCAAAAGTGCAATGCAATAAAAATTGACGGCAGAAAAGTTTACGCAGAATGTGGATTAAAAGGTCCAATGGCTTCAAACGAGGTTCTAAAATATTCTCTTAGCGGTTTTGAATTTATGATTGGTTTTCCAGGTTCAATTGGTGGCGAGGTTTACATGAACGCTTCTGCAAATGAACAAGCTATAAGCGACCATTTGATAAGCGCTCAAGTGTTTGATATAGACAAAAAAGAGGTTTTAAC
>CAVFBQ010000145.1:0-8784 GCA_963620455.1 uncultured Eubacteriales bacterium | reverse complement strand
AATATTGGGTTCAAGCGTAATGGCATCACCAGTATCAGTAAAGGAAGATAACGGAATTTATCATATAACCTTGAGTGGAAACGCGGTAAAAAAACGTATTAAATTTATAGCTACAGATTCATTACAAACAAACAAAGAAGTTCATAATAAGACAAAATCTTTGTTGACTATCAATACTGGCTTTTTTGACCCTAAAAACGGCAAAACAATTTCTTACATCATAAACGACGGTCAAGTAGTTGCTGACCCTTTAATGAACGACAACTTAATGTTTAATCCGCTTTTAAGATTGCACATGAAGAAAATATTGAATCGTTCTGAATTTAGAATTGTTGAATGTAATAAAAAATTGAGATACGAAATTGTACCACATAATACCCCCGTAAACTTTATGTGTAGTGTAAAAACATCTGCACAAGGCGGTCCTCAATTGTTGCCTGAGCTTCGTTTGGAGGAAGAATTTTTCATTCTAAAAAATGAGGAAGGCAACATAATTAGACAATCAGCATCAGTGCTTGATAGAGTGCCTAGAACCATTGTAGGCATTAAAGATAACGAAATGCACATTTTAATTATCTCAAATAAAAACCCTAAAAACATCTTTGAAGCAAGAGATTTGTGTAAAAGCTACGGCTTTGAAAAAGCAATGGCATTTGACGGAGGAAGCTCAACATCGCTTGATTACAAGAAAATTCACGTAACTTCAATTGAAGCAAACGACACAGGAAGAAGTTTAAAATCGTTTATGGTTGTTAAATAGGATACAATAAAAAAGCGCAATTGCAATGCAATTGCGCTTTTTTATTGTTGAAATTATTTACAAGATGTTACAGTTACATTTAAAACTTTTCCATTAGGACATTTTCCAGATGTATCAGCCTTTAAATAATCCATATTATCGTTTGCAATAATCCAATGAGTACAAGCAGAACCTTTATTAGTTAAACAGGATGTAAAGTTTTGATCCCAACTTTCGCCTTCTGGTTCTAATTGACCGCTATCAGAAGACTTAATATATCTTTTAAATTCAAAAACATCTTTTCCTAGTGTATAAGAACCTTTTTGTGCTCCATCAATATCGACATGTATAACGAGCCTTATATCTGCATTACTTATATTGGCATATCTGAAAGAAATTGAGGAACCATCAGCAGTAACAACCTTGTAAAAAGATGGACTACTTTCAATTGTATCTGCAGTACTAGAAACCCCATCTTTTACAGCTCCAGACTTAAAGCAACCCATGCTTGTTGTACCGCAGTTCTTAGAAATCTTCATAAACTCAGTTACTCGTTCACCAAATCGAGTTGATTGAGCAGATGCAGTTGTATCTGCTTGAAACCACTCCTCTACAGGTCCATATACCGCCTCTGCACGACCTAATGCATCGCTCAAATTTGAATATATTTTTTTAACCTTTGCAACCTTTTCTTTGTCTGCAGTTGATGAGTTTAAGTTTGGAATTGTCAACGCAGCAACCACACCAATAATACCCATTACAATTAGGGTTTCAGCAAGTGTAAAAGCAAGGGCTTTTTTAAAATTTGTCATTATACGCCACAAAGATATTAAATTAGACTTCAAATCACAAAGTCTAAAAATAGCGCTACTACTAGCGTTTACCCCCCCAAAAAAAGTTGAAGAGCTTTATTTTCAATATTTCTAGCCATATTCTTTTTCACCATATTTTCTTTTCATTATAACATTTTATTAAATTTTCTTCAAGTCGTAAAATCACGTACGTAATTTTACGGACAAATTTTGTTTTTTTAAATTCAGTATAATGTAGGGGGCAATACTGTTATTTTGAGGTGACAATAAAATAAATTCAGGGGCACATGTTTTTACTTGAAAGTCCTTGTATTTAAAATTTATTTTCAAACAGTGGTTCTAGTTTTATGTCAATTTTGTCAGAGATTTCACGATAATCTTTTGAAACAGGAGTTGGTTTAGATGTTTCAATTACATCTAAAAACACATGTGAAGATTGAGGTTTACCCTTCAAGAAGGTTTCTGAGTTTGCAACGTCAACTCTCGCAGGTGTAATCAAGCCAGATTGTGTAAGTTTTTCGATAGCCTCCTTTGAGGACAAGTATTGAACAAATTTGAGTGCCAATTCCTTTTGTTTAGACAGTTTACAAACAGCCCAACCTGATGCATCAATCGGCACTACGCTACCTCTATCACCATTTGGAAAGTTAATTATATCCCAGTTGAAATCTGCAACCTCTCTATATTTTGGCACTAACCAACGACCTGAAAGGTGCATTGATATTTGTTTTTGCAAAAACATTTGCGCCATTGTAGCACTAGCGCTTTGCGATTTTTTGGGTGCAACATTATATTTATTTCTCAAATCGGCATAAAACTCTAGCCCTTTTTGCGATTGAGGTTCATCAATTATAACCGTTTTCAAATCATCTGCAAGTATTCCGCCACCTTCACTCATCAAGTATGGCAAGTAAAATAAGTTTGAAGTTTCAAAACTTATACCGAAAATGCCGTATTTTTTAAACTCCAAAGACTTTTTTAACAAATCATCGAAAGTCCAATTCTTTTTTGGGTAAGCAATTCCGTACTTATCAAAAAGGTCTTTGTTATAATAAATGACCAAATTTGAAACATCTCTTGGAATAGCCAAAACTTTCTTGTCATAAGTCATTGCATCTAATGATTTTTTATAAAACATCTTTTTATCGGCATAAGGTGTTAAATCTTCTAAAAAATCTGCATAAACAGGCAAATACAAGTTATTTATAAAAATTACATCTGGTGGCATGTTTGAAGCAAAAAGCAGGTGTAATTTTTGAAAATAGTTTTGCGGAATATGCATAAATTCCACTTTTACACCATTTTGTTGCTCAAAGTCTTCAATCAAAGGTTTTAAAATAGCAACTTCTGATTGCGAACCCCAACTTGCAAATTTAATTGTTGGAGCATCTTCATGCCTGTAACACGCAGTACAAAAGATTAGAATAAAGGTTAAACATACTAGTAACTTTTTCATTGTTTACTATAAATCCAACAATTGTCTGATAGAATCTGGTTTAACTTCTACCAAAGTTTTGAATTTGCCAACTCTAATGATATAAATTAGTGTATTTTCGTCTGCTTGTTCGTTCAAGCGAACTTGCATTTTGTCGTTAATTTCTTCTTTGAATTTTCTGATAATGCTAATTTTTGAACCAACATAACCGATTAGAGCATTTAAACCGTCTACACTAACTAGTGCAAAACCTCTAGTGCCATCAACTACGAATTTTGATTTTACTGTTAGATGTTCAAATGGATCAGAAACTTGTTCAGGTTCTTGAGATTGAACTTCGTCCTCTACGTCTTCTGTTTCGTTGTATTCTTCACGGTCATCTTCATATTCATACTCGTCATCTTCATAAGAGTCTTCTTCATCATATTCAGCATCGTCTTCTTCATCGACATAATCTTCTTGGTATTCTATATCATCATCTTCTTCGTCATCATCTTCGAAAATAAAGAAATCTTTGTCATTACCAGAATTGCCATTATAGTTAAAAAATTCGTCTTCTTGTTCTCTGATTGAGTAATCCTCTTGACCATTAAATGGTGAATTGAATGAAGCGGGTTCATCTTCATCAAACAAGGTTTGTTCTTCTTGTTTGCTAATTTGCTTCAAAGGATTTTTGAATATTGTACGTTCAATATCTTCTGCTTTTTCATCAAAGATTGACATCTTTTCTTCCTTACTAATCCTATTCAATGGTCGATAAAAATCGTTTTGTTGAATAAAACTTTGACTCGCTGGCTGTTGTTGATTATACATCATATTTCCGTTTGAGTAAAGATTATTACTTTTAGCAAAACTTGATGAAGTTGAAAGAGGTTTTATGTTAAATCCTTCCTTGTTATCTTCCTCAAAATTGCTACGTGACGTATTGTATACGTCCATATTTGAATAAGACGGATAAGCCTGTTCAAAAGTTTCATCGTTGTTATGAATTAATCTTTTTGTCACAGGACGAGTTTCGATGTTTTCTCCGTTTGGATATTGTATTCTTTTTACCAAATCGCCAATAATTTTAATCAAAACAATTAGCAACGCAAATTGAGCCAAGCCCATAAATGTTGAGAATGAAATTCTAAATGAAAGAATCTGTTTAATTTTTCTTACAACTTTTTGCTTAAATCTGATAATCTTTTTGAAGAATGCTAAATCATCTTCTGTAATATCATCATCATTAGCTTCTAATTGTTTTGCAGTTGCATCGTCAATTGCTTGATTATTGTTATCATCCAATGCAACTTGTTCATTTTCAGTTAATGCCTTATTTTGAGTTTGAGTTCCTTCAATCAACTGAGTTTGTTGTTGCTGAACTTGTGGTTGAACAGCTTGTTGAACTGTTTGTGCAAATTGTTGAACAGCTCTTTGTGGTTGAGAAACAACCGTTTCTTGACGAGTTTGTTGAACAGGTCTTGAAACATAATTTTGTGTTGGTTGAGAATATTGCCTTGTCGCTGTTTGTGCATTATTATATTGCCTTTGACGTTCGTAAGCTGGCACAAAATCGCTATGAGTAGCTGGTCTTGATTGATTCAAGACTCTTTGTGGCACAGTCATTTGAACCTGCTGAGGTGTAACATAAGGTCGCCTATTTGATTGTGACATTACGCTACGTGTTTGCTCTGCAACACTTCTTCTCGGTGTTTGCATTGTACGAGAAACATGTGTTTGTGGCACAACCTCAATAGGTCTTTTTCCGTCAATTGTAATCTTTGTATAGCCTTTGTTTGGCAAAGAAGAATATTGTTGAGTCTTAACATCTATACCCTTTACGTTTGATAGACCTGAAACATCAGGTTTTACACCCATTGTATTTACAGTTTCAGGAAGTAAAATTACATACTTATTATCAGGTTTCTTATTTACTATAATTTGTTCTGTATAAGGCTTATCCGTATAAATATTGACCTTTACAGAACCGTCAGAATTTTGGTCTAAATCCATTCTGACAAGTTCTTTGTTATCCGCAGCAAAAGCGCCTTGCGATAGCGCAAAGCATAAAGTAGTTAATAAAATTGTTGATTTTACTATCTCTTTTTTCACGGAATATTCTCCTAAAATTAATATTATCATTATAATAGTAAAAAATATATGAACGATGACAAAAATACTACATTTGAGGGATTTTTTGATTAAAAACCTCTTGTTTATGATATCCTAATTTTATGAAAAGCGGATTCGTAACAATTATTGGTAGACCTAACGTTGGCAAATCAACTCTTTTAAACCAAATTCTTGGACAAAAGATTGTTATTGCAACCGACAAGGCTCAAACTACAAGAAAAAGAATTAAGGGTATTTTAACAACAGACAAGGGACAAATTATTTTTGTCGATACTCCTGGGGTACACAAACCTTTGAACAAACTTGGTGAATTTTTGTTAGACGAGGCAAAAATTGCAGTACCAGACAGTGACTTAATTTTATTTTTAGTTGATGCCTCAGATCCTGCTGGGAAAGGTGACAAGTGGATTGTCCAAAATATTTTATCCAAAACAGAAACACCTGTTATCATTGTTTTAAACAAATTAGACAAAGTCAAAAAGCCTGAAAAAATTGAACAAAACCTATTGAGTTACAAAACTCTTTTTGAAAAAAATCTTCCAACAGTAAAAATTTCAGCAAAAACAGGAAGAAACATTGACACTTTATTAGATAATATTTATAAGAAATTGCCAACTGGCGATTTGCTTTATCCTGAAGATGTTTTGACAGAAGAAACTATGCGCGATGTAGCATCAGAAATTATCCGCGAAAAAATCTTATTAAACACACAAGATGAAATTCCACACTCAATCGCTGTTATGATTGACAATTACCGAGAAGAAGAAAACATCGACAAAATTTATGCAACAATTTATTGTGAACACAAAAGCCAAAAAGGTATCCTTATCGGCAAAAACGGTTCACTACTAAAAACCATTGGAACTCAAGCCCGTCTTGAATTAGAAGAAATTGTAGGGAAAAAAGTTTATCTTGATTTGACAGTCAAAGTTGAAAAAGATTGGCGCAAAAAAAACAAAACTTTAAAATCATTTGGTTATTTTGAAGAAAACACTTAAAAACTCTAAAACACATGTTCTTGCTATACTTGACTCATGAGCCCATTTTGTTAAGTTATGTAACATAATAGTCTAAAACCCTCAAGTTTACATGCATTTAGGTCGATAACTAAAATGTAAGTTATAAGATATCGTGTAAAGGAGTAGTAAAGCCTATGGGTATGTCAGCATCACAAGCTAGATTGTTAGCAATTACGTCTCGTATGAACGATATCGAACTTCGTTCTCAACAAATTTCAAACACAAAAATCAGATTATCAGACGAATCTGAACAAGTTGCAAATGATTACAACAAGGCATTGAATGCAAGCAAATTGACTTATACAACATTTGGTAATGTTAATGGTCAAATGACTCAACAAATCGTTGACTTAAAACCAAGCAACTTATCAGAATATGGCTTTAAGTTAGTTGATAAAGATGGTAAAGAATGCACAAGTAACAATATTACAGCAGCTCAAATGTATGAAATGATTGAATCAGGTCAATTCTCTTTACAACAAAAAACAACTGTTGAAGGTGTTACAAAATGGACTGATACATCTGTTTCAGGCAACACTGCTTTAGGTATCCAAACTGAAGACAAAGATTTAGCAAAAGCTGAAGCTGAATACAACGCAGCAACTGCTAAAATCAACACAAAAGAAAAGAAATTAGACCAACAAATAAAAGAAATGGATACTGAACACAACGCATTAAAAACTGAATATGATTCAGTAAAATCATTAATCAGCGATAACATTAGTAAATCATTCCAATTGTTCTCTTAATTGAGGTAATTGATAAAAATTTTCCTTATTTCCTTCTTCCCTATACACAAAATTTCCAAGCCACCTACAAGGTGGCTTTTTATTTATACATTAGATTCAGATTATTGCTACACATCTAATTATGATATTTTTTCACATTTCATTTTATTGCGAGAAAGCCATGCCATTTTTATACGAGAAGATTGCCATACATAGTCTTTAATACCTTCAGCAACTGCCTTTGCATAATCTTGTCTAAATTTATCAGTCATCAACAATTCGTTATCATACGGATTAATTACATACGCAGTTTCTACCAAAACACTTACCGCAGAAGTGTTACGAACCACCGCAAAGCTTGCCTGTTTTACACCTTCGTTATTTACTGGTATTTTATTTGCAACTGAGTTCATAATGGCATCTGACAAAGGTTTTGCTTCATCATAGTAATAAAATACACTTGAACCACGTCTTGTCATTGGGTTTATGCCATCAGGAAGTGAGTTCGCGTGAATACTTACGAAGATTTGAGCCTCTTTATCGTTTGTATAACGAACTCTATCATTCAAAGACATATATTTGTCATAACTTCTTGTCATATAAACAATTGCACCCATTGCACGGAGTTCTTTCTCCAAATATCTTGCAATAGAAAGGTTAAAGTCTTTTTCGTAATTTCTGCAACAACCGACAGCACCTAATTCTTTTCCGCCATGTCCCGCATCAACTACAATTCTGACATTCTTCAATGGGCGTTTTCTTGACAAATTAGGTTCTTTTTTTATACTCAAAACCAATGTATCACCCTTATAACGCAAGTCATAGCCCATAAGCATTTGGTTTAATTTAATATTAAAAGTAGCAGTGTTATTAGCGTTTCCACCTACATTATAAATTTTCAATGTCATTGTTTCGCCCTCTGTTATTGAATAAGGAGTTTGTTTTGACAAGGCAAATTCATAAATATAGTCGTTTTCAGTTTCTCTTTCTCTATAATCGTACAAAAAGGCTCTTTCGTAGTTTACCAATTTGCGTTTTACGTCACTTTTTGCAACCCACGCTTTTTGGTTATTCGCAAGCAAAACTCTGTACATATCACCTTTTTCGCCATCAATCTTCAACAACATTCCGCGATGATAGTGCGCTAATCGATTAATTCCAGATTGAACAGGAGTCGTTCTTACAGGTGCACCTTCTCTTGTAATTTCCATAATTTTTGGACATTCAAAATCCACAATTTGAGTAGGTTTCCAAGTGCCACCAGCAACATAAGGACGTTCGATTGTATATGTTTTTTGAATATTTCCAGAGTAAACTCTAAATTCATTTATTCCGTTTTGAAGTTTCACTGCTTGCGCAAATGCGCCTGTTTTATGCACATCAATTTCTCTATCGTTAATAAAAAGTCTATCACTAGGCTTTGTTGAACCAACAATAAAGGTTGATGGTGAATTAATCTTTGTATATTCTTTTGTCGGATAAACAATATCTAAGGCGCTTGCTTGCATTTGAACTAGCATTAAGCCTAACATTGCGTATAACATTTTCTTCATATTAAGAGTATAGTAGATTTATTAAAGTTACACATCAATCATGCAACCGAGTTTGAAATTGAAAATTTAAGGATTGACAAAAGATTAAATATAGTAAATAATGTCAGAAGGAGCAAGCCCTAAAGAATGGCAGTTTCCTTAAGGTTTGGCTTAGTTCCCTACAAACAAACTATAACAATTTGCAAAATCGCTATTATGACAGTAATGGCGATTTTTGTTATAAGAATGTTCATTTTTATCACCCCCTTTCCATTTATTCTTAGTAAATCGTGTGTTGGCGGAAGTGATAAGAGAGCTTACCCTATGTTTTTATTATATATGTTTTACCATAAATGTATATTTTGTAGTAATAAACAACAAAACAGGCGGTCGGTGTAATACAC
>CAVFBQ010000144.1:1011-3239 GCA_963620455.1 uncultured Eubacteriales bacterium | reverse complement strand
GTGATGTAGTTTTCAATAATAAAAACTTGAAAGAAACGTTAGAAAAAATAGTTCATCCTGAAATTAAAAATAGAATTAATAGAATTTTTGAAGAAAATAAATCCGAAAAATATGTTTTTGTGTCAATTCCATTACTTTTTGAGGTAGGGTGGCGCAATTTATTTGATAAAATTTTGTTTATATATACAGAAGATGAAATCCGCTTAAATCGGTTAATGCAACGCAATAATTTTACTAAAGAAGAGGCGTTGGCACGTACCAAATCACAGCTACCACAAGAAGAAAAAGCTATAGCAGCAGACTTTGTAATAGAGAATAATCATAATATTGATGTATTGCAAAAATATATTGAGCGGTTTATAATCCGACTAGAGGATAACGGAGAAACTTAGTGTCAGTTTACTTAGTATCAAAACTGGAAGCCGAAAAAAAGAAACGCGCGCAGGTTGTATTAGGTGTTTCTTTACTTGTCGTTGCAATTTTTACGATTAGTGTTATCTTCTTCCAACTTTTATTAAGAAACGAAAGACTTGAGATTGAAAGTCATATTACAGAAGTTGCAAAGCAAAGCGCACAAGCAGCAAATATTATGATTGCAGGTGATTTTCAAACTCTAGCTTTGTATGCACATTTACTAGAAAAAAATCCTAAAGCTTTAGATAAAAAGAATGTAGATAAATGTTTAGAAAATGCAATTGTAAACACTAGATTTTTATCAATGGCAATTACTTATCCTGACGGTCAAGCAAGAATTTATGACTCGAGAAAAGGCTTCATTCCCTATCAAAATGTAAAATCTCTCCGTTACTTCCAATCAGCCATTAATGGCAAAAACTTTGTAGATTTTATTAACAATTACTATGACGAAGATAAGTTGATTGTATTATTTGCGATTCCTCTAAAAAATGAGAATGGCAAAGTAATGGGTGTTTTAACCGCATCTCAAAGAGTCTCAGACTTTATCAATGCAATTGATATTACCGCTTTTAATGACCAAGCTGTCGTTCATATTATTGATGATGAAGGTCATTTGATTTTGCGTGATACAAGCCCAAGAACCGTTTTAAAATCTTCTATTTTTGAAACTGACGAAGTTAATGATAAAGTTAGAAAAGACGCTTTGAAATCTACAAATCCTGTTAGTTATTGGTTTAAAGATGAAAATGGTGTAAAAAAGGTTGCAGCATTTGTTCCATTGGGTTACAATAATTGGAAAGTACTTGCAATATTGCCTTTCAGCTCAATTAACCATAATACAAAAATGGTTTTGAGATATGCAATTTTATTCTTCTTACTAATCAATACGCTTGTTGTAATTGCAGCGAGATACAACTGGATTGTAAGACAGCGTTCTGACAATATGATTATGGATTTGGCATTGCAAGATGATGTTACAAATTCATTGAACAAAGCTAGTTTCTATATTGAATCAGAAAAAATGCTTTTAAAAACTGATATAGAAGAAGAACCGTTAGCACTTTTGCTTGTGGATATTGATAACTTCAAGGTTATTAACGAAGTTTATAATATTAAAAAAGGCGACAAGGTTTTACGTGACATTGCTAAAATTATTTCAAAAGCAGTTGCTGAAAACGGTATTTATGCAAGACTTAACGATGACAACTTCGCTATTTTGATGAAGTTTGACACTGATGAGGACTTAATTGATTTTGTAGATAGCGTAACAGATGAATTATCCCGTTACAAGTTAAATATAAAATTAGTACCTTCATTCGGTATTTTCAAAATTACAGATAGAAGTTTAACTATGAATGCTATGTGCGATAGAGCAAACCTAGCAAAACGTACAGTAAAAGGTCTTGTTGGTGAAAGATATGCTTTCTTTGATGAAAGTTTGAGCAAAGCTATCTTAGAAGATAAACAAATTGAAGATGAGATGAAACAAGCTCTTGAAGAACATCAATTTGAAATGTACTTGCAACCAAAAATTAGTATGGAAACAATGAAACCTTGTGGTTCAGAAGCTTTAATCCGTTGGAATCACCCTAAAAAAGGCTTAATTCCACCATGCAAATTTATTCCACTTTTTGAAAGAAATGGTTTTGTTGTCGATGTAGATAAATACATTTGGGAAGAAGCTTGTAAAACAATTAGAAAATGGCTTGATGAAGGCAAAGAACCGTTACCAATATCAGTAAACTTGTCAAGAATCCACTTTAAATACGATGACTTAGTAGACGTAATTCAAGGCTTGGTGCAAAAATATA
>CAVFBQ010000144.1:0-1001 GCA_963620455.1 uncultured Eubacteriales bacterium | reverse complement strand
TCAACATTAATCAGATTGCAACAACTTGGCTTTACAATTGCAATGGACGATTTTGGAGTTGGTTATTCCTCTTTGAATATGTTGAGAAAACTTCCTGTAAATGTCTTAAAGCTTGACAGAGGTTTTATTAATGAGGCAACTTGTACAGAAAGAGGCTTTATCGTTCTAAATCACGTAATTCACATGGCTAAAGACTTAAAGGCTACTGTTGTTTGCGAAGGTATTGAAACAGAAGAACAAGCAGAAACTTTGAAAAATGCAGGTTGTGATATTGCACAAGGTTTCTTATATGCAAAACCAATGCCTGTAAAAGAATACGAAGATTACGTTTATAACCATGAAGGTGCATACAATAAATAATGAATTTTGATGGATATTACTTAAATCAAAATCTTGTCTTTTTAAGAAAATCGATACCTGACATTGAAACACGAATGAAAGATATCGAAATTACGAATAATTTTAGAATTGGAAGTGCTCACACAGGTTATCCGATTTTATTTCGAAATGATATTGCTCTAAATGATCAATATGACCCCGTTGAAGAATGTATAAATGTATTTGAGTCTGTTCCTCAGTCAAAATATAATTTGTATATTATTTGTGGTCTTGAAATGGGTCACTTGCTGAATTTCTTTAGCAATAATTCAAAAGCTCATATAATTCTATTTGAAAACGATTTGGAATTGATGAAATATACACTGTCAAAAGTTAGCTTGATAAAAATATTGGGCAATCCTAATGTGTATATGGTTTCAAACTATAATGAGCTCGGTACAGTAATGAAACATATCAAAACTTTGGATATAATTAATAGCACTTATGTTGTTTCAAACAAATTCTATTCTCAAGCCTATGGTAATGTCATGGCTATTCTTCAAGAATCGTATTTGTAGTTTTAATTTATGCCAACTTTCTTGTGTATCTAACCATAAAGTATACTGCCAAGATTGCTGTCAACAATTCTGTGATTGGCATTGCTGTCCAAATAGAACTACCAC
>CAVFBQ010000143.1:0-12968 GCA_963620455.1 uncultured Eubacteriales bacterium | reverse complement strand
GTCTGGTTCTACCCCTAAAATTTCGTAATAATTCTTTTGTTGCGCCATATTAATATAATAATAGAATTTTTTAAAATGGCAATTGTCCTAAGTTACGTAACAAAGCTATTCAATTTAGAATAATGATTTTAAGGCTAATGCGATTAAAATTAGCCCTGCAAAAATCTCTAAATACTTTGTTGAAAACTTCTTCAGACAACAACCTGACCAATAACCGACAAGTGCAAACATAAATGTTGTGCAAGCGATTAAGCATGCTGGAGCTAAAATTGCAGTTTTTGTTAATGAAATACTAACTCCAGCTGCAAGTGCATCTATGCTTGTTGCAATTGCAATCATAAATAAACATTGAATAGACAAACAAAGCGGAACCTCTTTATCTTTTTCAAATGCTTCTTGTATAAATTTTATACCTAAGTATAAGAATATTGCGAAAACTAGCCACTTGCTTGCTGGAGCTACGTATTTGTAAACAATTTGGGTTGAAAAATAGCCGATTGTTGGCATTATACCTTGTGCAGCTCCTGTAAAAATGGCAAGCATTAAAGAGTTTCGGACTCTTTTATCTGGTAAAACAAGCCCATGCGCAAAGGATACAACGCAAGCATCAATTGAAAGCGCGATTGCAAGTAATATGATTGTAACTAGACTCATTCTATACAGACCTCAATTTCAAATAATCTATTCCAAGGATAAGAATATTTTATCTTAAAATCTGTGCCTGTAAAGTTTGCAACTTTTTTTTCAAATTCTTTCATCTCAAATTCACAGGGTTCAGTTAAGGTTTGTCTTACATTTGCTTGATATGCCCAATCATCTAAAAGTCTTATTGTTTCTAACTTTAGGAAGGCTTTGTGATTATATTGTTTTGCTAAAAATTTAACTTTTCCTGCGCACAACAAACTTCCTAATGTATTGGCAGAAGTGTTCCATGCTGAATATCCGTAAAATTTTTCGTTCATTTTTGAATTTATAAATTGTTCAACAAAGGCATTATCTGCTCCGTTTGCGTTTCTAACATCGGCAAGCATCACGTTATCTGTTAATTTAAATTTGCCAGAGTAAAGTTCTGTTGGTCGTTTCATAATAATTTCGCCTTGATGTTCTTTGAAATTGTTTACAACAAGTTTCACGTCAGCTTGAACAGGCTCTACGACCTCAATATTTGCTAGTGAAAGTTGCCCCATTACCGATTTTTCAATAGAAACATCTTCGTAATTTGAAATTAAATTTTTGTATTCGGGTTCTGTAAATTCAACATAAATCTTCATTTCACCTTGAATAGATCTTGCAAAAAGAGTTAGAGGAATTTCGTCAGCTCCTGTTTTTGTAAATCCTCCAAGTTTTTCTAACGCTTGAGCTTCTTGAACATTAAATCCGTATTCAGCGCAATCATCTTTTGAAAATATAAGAGTGTCAAAAAGTCCTTCTTTTTGCCATTCTAGGTATAATTTATTAATCTCAAAATTGCGTTTTCTCGTATTTAAATAATCGTCTAAAATATCGTCTGGAATTAGGCGTTCAATACAACTTTCGCACCCTAATTTATGAGTTTGGTATGAATAATCAAAAATCTTTTTGCCGTATTTGTTCCAATATTCTTTTTCTTCTTGATTAACATTGTTGTTTGAAATTCGCATTATGCTTGAAAATGCGTAAATTTTAGAGTGCTTTTCTTTTAAAATTTCTTTTAATTCCACAACCCTTGCTTTAATTTCTTCAAAAGTTTCTGGGCATCTTCGAGAAGGAATTAATCCTCCATAAGCAATAGTATCAAGCGATAGAATCATTACATCAACTTGAGGGACTTGTTTTAACCATTCAAAAAGTCCTTTTATATCAGCACTTTTAGTTAAATCTCCAAGCATTTTTCGCTCAGGAATAAAAAGTTCAATACTTTCGTCAATGTCTGCGATATCTTTAAATAAGTTGTAGCAAACGGGTCTGTTATCAATAGGTATTACACAAATTTTCATAAAATTATTATACTAAATAAACTTTATAATGTATGACTTTTTACAAAAATTAAGTATAATTTTGTTATGAAGAAAGTTATTTTGTTAATATTTTCAATATTTATATTTAGCGCAAACGCAGGTTTTTGTGTTATTGATGCTGCAACTGGCGAAGATATTAAAGGTTATAGAGGCGAATTGCCTGATTTGACCGAGCGTTTTCAACGTTATATACAGCAAACTGCGCGTCCACAGTTTAAATCTGTAGATGCATTCAATGTATCAAAGGGTTACAAGCCTGTACCTCGTGATAATCCGACCTATGTTAATGTAATTTTGAAAAAAGAAAAAGTTTCTCAATTTGCCAATGACATAAATCAGCTATTGCCAAATATTGAACGCTTGCTTTACTCAATTGAACACGAGGAAAATGAACAACTTTTTGCTGCTCGTGCAAATGATTTGTACGATAACGTTGAATATTTACGCAAAAAATATCAAGATGCGCCAGAAAGATTTTATCCTGCTTATGATGCTTTGATTACTGTTGCAAACCGTGCAAGAGCCATTGTTGCTGTTCGTAATGAAGCGATGATTTATAATAAATACCTTCCATATCAAACAGAAGGCTATATGTACACTCCACAATACATAAACGAACAATTAACTTATCTTCATCAAGAGTTGACCGAAACAGTTTCATTGATGAAGGACGTTAACTAATTTTTTTCTGGTAAGTATTTTGCCCAATGTTCGTCTAAGTTTTTGATAAAATCATGCGCGTTAAGAACATCGTCTTTTGATATCGGCGGTAAATCTTCTTTCATTCTCAGTGCAACTTTAGTTTTTTCTTTTTCGCTAATGTCTTCCAAATCGTAAACTCCTAGAAATGCTGTGCCAAAAGTTTTTCCGCACTTGTTGCAAAATAATTTTACAACAAGCATAGAATCTTCTTCTCGAATAATTTTTATTGAGTTTTCATCAAAATCTGCTTTGCACCTAGAGCAGCATAGATTTGTAAACATAGCCCTAATTTTATTTTCCATAACACGAAGTATTATACTCCAAATGGATAAGTTTAAAAATAGCCCATATGTGGAATTTATATTATGTTGAATAAACAGGAGCTCACCTATGTTTACACTCTCAGTACTTACTCTCGGATTTATCGTTTATGCTGCTTGCGTAATTATTCCAAGCGTATTAGATGAATTAGTACATACACACTAATTGTATTTATGCTAAAATTTTTGTATGCAAAAATTTAATCATTATACAGTTATGAAACATGAAGCCGTTGATGCATTAAATTGTCAAAATGGCTTAGTTTACGTGGATGCAACACTTGGTGGTGGTGGTCATAGTGAGTTAATTCTTCAAAAAATTCAACCTTACGGAAGATTGATTTCTTTCGACATTGATGATGATGCAATTAACTATTCGCGTGAAAAATTAAAAGATTACAAAAACTTAACAATAGTGAAAGACTCTTACACAAATATTAAGAAAGTTTTACAAGATTTAAAAATTGATAAGATAACGGGCGGAATCCTTTTTGATTTGGGCGCTTCGTACCATCAGCTAACAAAACAAGAACGAGGTTTTTCGTTTACAAAAGATGCACCATTAGACATGAGATTTAATAAAGACGCTGATTTTAGCGCTTTTGATGTCGTGAATAGCTACAAAGAAGAGGATTTGGTACGTATTTTTAGTGAATATGGTGAAGAACATTTTTCAAAAAGAATTGCCAAAGCAATCATTGTTCAAAGATATATAAAATCAATAGATACGACCTTAGAATTAGCGCAAATTGTTAAAGATGCAACACCTCCAGTAAAGAGTCGTATACACCCTGCGACAAGAGTGTTTCAGGCTATTCGAATTGAAGTAAATAATGAGTTAAAAAATATTAAAAATACTTTGAATGACGTGTTGGATTTATTAGATTATGGTGCTATAATAAGCGTAATAAGTTTTCATTCACTTGAAGACAGAATTGTAAAAGAGCAGTTCAAATATCACTCGGCAAAGTGCAACTGTCCAAAAGAACAGCTAATATGCACTTGTGAGCCCCCTAAACTTGAACTAATCAACAAAAAACCAATAACTGCAAGTGAAGAAGAGTTAAAAATAAACCCACCTTCAAGAAGTGCCAAACTTAGAGTGGCAAGGTTCATTAAAAAGTAGTAATGATTTGAAGATGTGGGAATGTGTATTATAAATCTCGGGTAGGAAATTAAAAAATTGCAACAAGAAATTTTGCACTTGAACTATAACGAATTTAATGAACTTGAAAGCTATGAGTTTGAACTCCCAGAAGAAACCGTGATTGAGGGTGTCTTTGAACAAGAGGACGATGAAAAACAAATGGCAATCAGAAAATTAAACTTCACTTTATGTATTATGTTAATTGCACTAATTGCGGTTACAACAGTTAGCTACTATTTTGCAACAGCAAATGAAATGACTTTAAATAAAATTAGCCGTGAAACAGTTGTTTTCAATGAAGAAAATGCCGAACTTGAAAACCAATTAGACAAATTAAAATCATTCAATAACGTTGATAAATCAATGCAAAAAAATAACTTGCTTTCAAAAGCAAAACAAGTTATAGAAGTTACTGAAGTTGATACTGCAAATGTTGCTAAAGCTGATGCAGGTCAAAAAGTTTTAAACTGGGCAATTGGCTATTAATTTTAAGTAAATTTTCTTAATGATTATTATATTTAATTTTCCTTATGATACAATGGTTATAAGGGGTTTTGACATTGGAACACAGAAAAATTACAAACGATGAAAAATTTAAATCATTTGATAGGCGCTTAGGTTGTTGGCAAGTCGCTTTTGCTGTGTTTGCAATAGGTTTAATTATTCATTTATTCTTCTTACAAGTTGTTGATTTGAAAAAATTAAGAATAAAAGCAAAAAAACAACGTAGTGCACAAAGTTTTGTTTTGCGTGGTGATATTTATGACCGAAACGGCATCAAGTTGGCATCAGACAATATTTTGTTTGATATTTATGCAAGAACTCCGGACTACGAGCATACACCAGAAGAACTTGCAAATATGCTTGCTCCTATTTTAAAAATGCCCAAATCAACTTTGGTAAAGCGTTTGAAACAAAAAACAATTATGATTTCTCTAAAAAAGGGCGTTGATAGACAAACTCACGATGAGATTGCAAAATTGCATCTAAGAGAAATTCCTATGGATAAAAGGAGTATTCGTGTATACCCACAGGGAGCAATGGCAGCCCATGTTTTAGGATATTATAATTTTGATGCTGATATTTCGGCAGGTGTTGAATTAACGGCTGCTGACAGGCTAGAGCTTATTGAGGGTAACACTCAAATTGAAAAAACTCCCAAGGGTGATATTATTTATGATTTCACAACAGACCCTTTGGCGACAACTCGTCCTATGAAGGGTAAAGACGTTACTTTAACTATTAACACCGCAATTCAGCACGTTTGCGAACAAGAATTGTTAAAGGTTGTATCAACAAGAAAAGCATTGAGAGGGACTGTAATTGTTACAAATCCTAAAACGGGTGAAATTTTAGCTTATGCTGTATATCCATATTATGACCCAAATAACTACAAAAAAGCGACTTATAATCAGATTAAAAACTGGACTTTAACAGATGTATTCCCTCCAGGTTCTACTTTTAAGATTATTACAGTAGCTTCAGCGATGGAATTGGGAAAATTAAATAAATACACAAAAATCAACGATACGGGTAAAATTAAAGTTGGTTGGTGGGAAATTGAAAACTACGATTATAAAAAACGTCCAAAACCAGGTATGATTTCACTTGTATACCTATTTGAACATTCAAGTAACGTAGGTTCGGTAAAAGTTGCTCAATTGATGACATCAAAAGAGTTTTATGATATGTTGAAGAAATTTGGGTTTGGTGAAAAAACAGGAATTGACTTACCTGGTGAATCTCGAGGTTTGTTAAAACCTGCTAATAAATGGGATACATCAGACCATGCAACAATGGGTTATGGTTATGGTACATCTGTAACTGCGATGCAGATGGTTGATGCAATTTCAGCACTTGCAAACAATGGTGTTAGAGTTACACCACACGTAATTAAGTATACTCAAGAAGAGGCTCAAAACAAAATTCACTATACTCAAGTTTTGAAACCTGAAGTTGCAAAAGACGTTACAGAATTACTTATGACCAGTATTAATAACAGTAAATCGCCGATTAAAATGGATAAATATAATGTTGCTGCAAAAACAGGTACATCTAAAAAACCAAAAGAAGACGGAAGTGGTTATACAAAATATTACTACACTTCAACGGTAGGCTATTTGCCAGCAACAGACCCTCAGGTTCTAATTTACATCACGGTTGACTCGGCTCAAGGCGGTGAAATTTGGGGTAGTACAATTGCTGCGCCAATTTTCAAAGAGGTTGCATCACAAGTTGCTCGTATTTTGAACTTGAAACCTGATAAAGCAGGTTCAGATAATTTAAAAGATTAATGTTAAAGGAGTTATAAAATGGAGTTAGATACATTAGTAAAAAATCTTGATTGTGAAAAAATTAATTACAAAAATGTAGAAATAACAGGACTTTCATACAATTCAAAGACTACAGATGAAGGCAATTTGTTTATTTGCTTGGTAGGTGAAAATACAGATGGTCATGAATACGCAAAAATGGCGGAAAAAAAAGGTGCGGTAGCTTTAATGGTTGAGAGAAAATTAGACAGCGATTTGCCTCAAATTCTTGTAAAAACAACAAGACACCAAATTGCAGATGTTGCAGATGCATTTTATAATTCTCCTTCAAAAACAATCAACTTGATTGGTGTTACAGGTACAAACGGTAAAACAACTGTAACTCACTTAATTCAAAAAATATTTGAACATGTGGAAAAACGTTGTGCATTGATTGGTACGCTTGGTTACAAGCTTAATTCTAAAGATTTTTACCGCGAAGCGAAACATACAACTCCGCAAGCGCCTGAATTACAACGATTGTTACATCAAATCAAATTTGAAAATAATATTGATAATGTTGCAATGGAAGTTAGCTCTCATGCCTTAGAACAAAGACGTGTAGGCCATTGTGATTTCAAAGGTGCTGTACTTACAAACTTGACTCAAGATCACCTAGATTATCACATTACAATGGATAACTATTTTGGAGCAAAAGCTATTTTGTTTAAAGGTTTAAAAGAAGGTGGGTTTGCCGTAATTAATGCCGATGATGAGTATGCTGAAAGATTTTTAGGTGTAGTTCCACAAGGTGTAAGAGTTTTAACTTATGGTGTAAAAAAAGATGCAGATGTAATGGCTCAAAACGTTGAATTTACAACAGATGGCGCATCATTTACATTAAAAACAAAAGATGCAACTTTTCTTGTACAACTTCACATGAACGGTATGTTCAGTGTTTATAATGTTTTGGCTGCTCTTACTGTTGCTATAACTCAAGGTCTAGATTTATTAGAGGCAATAAATGCTCTTGCAAATGTAAAAGGTGTTGCTGGTAGATTTGAAATTGTACACAAAAAACCAATGGTAATTGTCGACTATGCACACACTCCTGATGGTTTGGAAAATGTTTTAAAAGCTGGTCGCGAAATAACTCCAGATGGCGGAAAGTTAATCTGTTTGTTTGGTTGTGGCGGGGACAGAGATGCAACCAAACGTCCAAAAATGGCGGCTATTGCCGAAAAACTTTCTGATAAAGTTGTAGTTACTAGCGATAACCCAAGAAGTGAAAATCCTGACCAAATTATTTCAGATATTATGGCAGGTTTCAAATCTGTTGATACTGATAAAGTAGTAGTTGAACCTGATAGAGGTAGTGCAATTGCTTTATTAAAGAATTTGAGCAATGAAAAAGATGTCGTAATTATTGCTGGTAAAGGTCATGAAGACTACCAAATTTTAAAAGACAAAACAATTCACTTTGACGATAGAGAAGAAGCAGCAAAGGTTTTCGGAAAATAATGCAAGAATTAAAACAAAGTAGATTATTGATTGAGCAACACTTCCACGGAGCTTTTGGTGTGGATTTTTCTTGTTGCTCAGTAGAGGATGTTTTAGAGTTAGCTAAAAAACTTTTGCAACACGGAATTGGCGGATTTTTTCCGACATTGGTTACTGATACAGTGGTAAATGTTAACCGCCAAATTGAAGTATTTAAACTTGCTCAAACAAAAATCACCAGCAACATGGCGGATTTGTTAGGTGTTCATGTTGAAGGTATATTCTTAAATCCAATAAAGAAGGGTATTCATGACGAATCACAGTTTTTAGATGTTACAGTTGAAAATTATAAAAAAATTGAAGATGATTTAATTAAAATTGTAACGCTGGCACCAGAATTAGATAGTAACGCCGAATTGAGAAAATACTTAAATTCAAAAGGTGTAAAAGTTCAAGCTGGACATTGCATTGGCGGAGATTTGTCTTATTGTAACGGTGCAACTCATTTGTTTAACGCTATGAGCGGAATTTCACATCGTAGTAGAACAACGGCCTTGTCAGCACTAATTCAAGATGATATTTATACCGAAATTATCGCTGACGGTGTACATTTGAATGAGGATACGATTAGTTTGGTCTTAAAAACTAAGCCTGAAAATAAAGTGTTGTTGATTTCGGACTGTTTGCCAATTATAGATAGTGATTTGAAGCAAATGAAATTCTGCAACAAGGATGTTTATTATGACGGTGAAAAAGCCACAGATGACAATGGTACAATTGCAGGCAGTACAAGCCTTTTAGATACAATAGTAAAAAGACTATTGAAAAATAATATAAATGCGCTTAAACTAATAAATAATACTTATGACTATCACAATATTAACATCAATGGTTCAATTATATGGAACGATAATAACGAGATTGTTCGCATTGAAAAAGACGGAAATATAATAAAGGATTAATACAATGGAAGAACGTAAAATAGAAAGTGCTAATCCAGCGCCAAAACAAACGCAAAAACAAAGCATAATAACATATACAAAAGAACAGTATTATATGTTTTTTACAATTTTAATCTGCTCTTTTGTGTTAATGTTTTGGCTTTGTAATTTTACAATTATGAAAGAAACCTTCCAAGTTGTAATGATGTCAGCTCTTTCAATTGCTTTGGCCGAGTATTTTACAAGACGATATTTTAAACTTTAAATTTATATAAAAAGAGGTGCGGTGCTTTGCACCGCGCCTCTTTTTGGTTTATTCTACTTGTCTAATTTTTTCATTGTAGGGAACGCAATTACGTCACGGATAGTTTGAGAGTCAGTTAATAACATAACTAGACGGTCAATACCCATACCCATACCGCCTGTAGGTGGCATACCGTATTCTAATGCTTCAATAAAGTCTTCATCAATTTCCATTGCTTCTTCATCGCCATTAGCTTTTGCAATAGCTTGAGCTTCAAATCTAGCTCTTTGGTCAATGGGGTCTGTTAATTCAGAGAATGCGTTACAGATTTCCCAACCATTAACACGAGTTTCAAAACGTTCTGTCAAACGTTTGTTATCTCTATGAACTTTTGCTAGAGGTGAAATATCTCTTGGATAGTCAATGATATGTGTAGGTTGAATTAGAGATGGTTCAATCTTTTCTTCAAATACTGTTTCAATTACTTTGCCCCAAGTATCTGTATCTTCAACTTCAACGTGAATTGATTTCGCTAAGTTTCTAGCTTCTTCATCTGAGAAACATTCATTGAAATCAATGCCTGTTGCATCTTTAACAGAACCCAACATTGTTTTTCTATCCCAAGGCGGAGTTAAGTCGATTTCGTTTTCACCGTATTTAATTTTTGTTGTACCAAGAACCTCTTGAGCAACAAATGCAACCATATTTTCAGTTAAAGTCATCATGTCGTTGTAATCTGCATAAGCTTGATATAGCTCAATCATAGTAAACTCAGGGTTGTGTCGTGTATCAATACCTTCGTTTCTGAAACATTTGCCGATTTCAAATACTTTTTCAGAAACGCCACCAACGATTAAACGTTTCAAATATAACTCTAATGCGATTCTTAAAGTCATATCCATATCTAATGCGTTGTGGTGAGTGAAGAATGGTCGTGCAGATGCGCCAGATGCCACTGTTTGTAGTATTGGCGTTTCAACTTCTAAATAGCCTTGTTTGCCTAAAAATTCTCTGATTTTAGAGATGATTTTACTTCTTTTTCTAAATGTGTCACGAGTTGTTTCATTAACGATTAAATCCACGTAGCGTTGTCTGTACTTAGTTTCAACATCTGTTAAACCGTGGAATTTTTCAGGTAATGGCAATAAAGCCTTTGTTAAAACTGTGTATTCAGTAGCTTTGATAGAAAGTTCTCCACGAGGAGTTCTTCTAATTGGACCTTTAAAGCCAATAATATCACCGACATCAACTAATTTTAACATTTTAAATTTTTCGTCACCTAAATTTTGTTTATGTGAGAAAATTTGGATTTTACCAGTTTCGTCCATAAGGTCAATGAACATACCAGTGTTACGCATTGCCATAATACGACCAGCTACTGCATATTCATCTTCTGTTTCTTCTCCTGCTGGAAGGTCTTTATATTTTTCTTGTAATTCAGTAGCGCTAGCTGTTTTTTCATATTTGTAAGGATATGGGTTAATGCCTCTATCCACAAAGTCAGTTAACTTTTGAACTCTAGCTTGACGAATGTTCTCTTTTGGAGAAATCGTTTCTTTGTTTTGGTTTTCTTCTTGTGTCATTTTTCTTCCTTTTATTCTTAATTTAATTACTTATGTTTTAAAACGGCTTTGCCATTGGAATTGGAGCTAATTTTGTATCTTCAGATTTTGGAGTTTCAATCTTTACAGGTTTAACTTCAACCTTCGGCGCAACTACATTATTAATTTCATTTTTAACTTTGTTATTGTTTGAACGAGGCTTAATTACTGGCGTAACTGGTTGTATAACCTCCTCATTTATTGCATCAGAAACTTCTGAGGTGTCTTGATGGTTGTTTTCTTCTGCAATTTCTTTATCAAAGGTTTTTTGCGCTGCATCAGGGGAAATAAACATTGGTGAACCTTTCATTCGGAATGGTTTTAAGGCAACAGGCGGATAGTCTGCAAAGTCTTTTGCTCCATAAGGTTCTGTTGCGACTCTCATTACGTCCTTCCAAATGAGCGCTGGAACAGTACCACCTGTCAAGTTACCCATTTTCGAGTTGTCATCATTACCAACCCAAACGCCTGTAACGATATCAGGTGTGTAACCAAAGAAGGTTGCATCTTTTGAATCATCTGTTGTACCAGTTTTTACGGCAGCTGGTTTGCTAATGTTTGCAGCAACACCAGTTCCGCTTTGAATAACTGTTTTCATCATTGCTGTCATCGTTGCAGCTGTTTCAATAGCCAAAACCTTTGTTGATTTTGCTTTTGGTGCTGTGTAGATAATTTTACCGCGAGAGGTTTCAATGCTTTCAACGGCATAAGGTTCTACTTTATAACCACCGTTTGAGAATACACCATAAGCTCTTGTCATTTCAAATAATTTTACACCGTTTGAACCTAAAGCGATGGTATAGTCGTATTCTAATGGAGTTGAAATGCCCATTACACGTACTAATTGGATAACAGGTCGGATACCTACATATTCAATTAATCTAGCTGCACAAACGTTTGAAGATACCATTAATGCTGTGTATAAAGGAATTTCACCTCTGTATTTGTTACCATAGTTTCTTGGTGCCCAATTACCGATTTTTACTGGCAAATCTTGAATCATATCGTTTGGAGTTAAGCCTTTTTCAATAGCTGCAGCATATACGAACGGTTTAAATGATGAGCCTGGAGGTCTTACAGCTTGTGTAACACGGTCATATTGAGATTTTGTATAATCTTTACCACCAACGTAGGCTAAAATCTTACCATTTTGAGTGTTAAATGAGAATACTGCAGCTTGTTGCTTGTCGCCTTTTAAACCCCAACTGTTCATATTTCTTGTTACAGCTTCGTTTGTAGCCATTTGGGTTTTATAATCAAGTGTAGTTACAATCTTGTAGCCTCCTTGAGAAATATCAGTTTCATCAAAACCAAGTTTTTCAAGTTCGTTCATTACGTAATCACAGAAGTATGGAGCTTTATTGAAGGTGTAAAGCTGTGGAAGAGAGCTTAAAACGATTTTTTCGTGTTTAGCAGCCCTGTATTGGTCTTTTGTGATGTAACGCATTTTGTACATACGTTTCAATACTTGATTTCTACGTTGTTGAGCTTTTTTAATATCGTTAAATGGTGAATATACAGAAGGCGCTTGTGGAAGACCTGCTATAAGCGCGATTTCACCTAATGATAATTCGTTGATGTGTTTGTTGAAGTATATTTGAGCGGCACCTTCAACGCCATAAGCGCCAGAGCCTAAATATACGTTATTTAGGTACATTTCGAGGATTTTATCCTTAGAAATAGTTTTTTCAATTCTTGCCGCGATCACAAACTCTTTAATTTTACGGTTAAATGTTCTTTCGTTTGATAAGAATAAAATTCTTGAAAGCTGTTGTGTGATTGTACTTGCACCCTGTACAACGTGCCCAGCCATAATGTTTGCAACGATAGAACGAGCTAAACCTAATAAATCATAACCATCGTGGTGATAGAAGTTTTTGTCTTCAGTTGCAATGATAGCTTGGATTAGAGAGTCTGGAATTTCATCTAATTCAACCTTTTTAAAGGTGTAAGCTGTAAATGTCTTAATAATTTCACCGTCAGAGGAATAGAATTTTGTAATGATATTTGGTCTGAATTGCTCTAAATTATTGATTGGTGGCAATGTGCTTAAATACAATTTAAATGACACAATACCTGCAAAACAGATTGCAACGAAAACGCTTATACCATAAGCGATAGAAGTTCTTAACTTCTGGTTTTTAGCTTTTTTAATTTGCTTTGGAACTATAAAATTATACATTTTTCCTTGCCTTATATAATAATTGTCCTATAATATAATTATTGTATAAAAAACGAAATTGTAAACACATGTTAGATTTTAT
>CAVFBQ010000142.1:0-13473 GCA_963620455.1 uncultured Eubacteriales bacterium | reverse complement strand
TCTGCCACACGGGGGACAGGCTCACAAAGCTCAAATCTTCGCTTGTTCGCTTTGTCAAAAAATTCAGAGTGACAAATATTCCAATCTGTCTTGCTGAACTTGATTCAGCATCGCAAAGTTAATCCGATAAGACTATGCGACTCTGAAATAAAATGTCTTGCTGAACTTGATTCAGCATCGCAAGGTTATTCCAGTAAGACCATGCGACTCTGAAATGTTTTGATAATATTGTATAAAAAAACGTGTCGACGGTGAAAACTGTGGACACGTTTTTGTTTATATCATTTATTTTATTATTTAGCCAGTTTGACAGTATTGGAAACTCTTTTGAACATTCGCATCAATTATTGATTTTACTGAGTTGTAATCATTTGTTAATGATGAGTATTCAGTTTGAAGTTTTGTCAATTCTTGTTCTAATTGTTTTTCTTTTCTTTGAATTTTACTCTTTTCACGTTCGTAGTAACGTTCAGCTTGTTCTTTTGTATAAGTTGTTGAACTACTAGAAGAACTATCACTTACTTCATCAACTGAGTCGCTGTTTGTATAGTTGTTACCGTTGATTTTGTATGTATAGTTTTTGATTTTTTCTTGAAGTTTGTTCATATCGTCCGCATCAGCATCAACAGTCCAACCATTACTGCACAATTGTTCATAGATTTTTAGATAATAGTTAGCCTTTGTTGTGTTTTCATCTGAGCTTCCACCAGATGGAGCTGTTAATTTTAGTGTAACCTTTTTATCACAATCTACTGATTTGTTACCACCGTAGTCAGCTTCTGTGTAGATGCTATCACCAGAACTCTTAGATAATGTTGTAAATAAGTCCTCAACAATATCTTTAACCAAGTTACCAGCGTTTACTGTGAATTGCCATGTATTGTAGTTACCTTCATCAAAAGTTCTAGTTGCAACGATACCACTCAAATTTGATGCTGCCATCATACCAATAGCAACAGCACTTTCGTCATACTTTTGGGCACCATCGTCGAATACTTGGCTCCAGTCATTACCCCAAGTTCCGCCCATGTCGGTTATACATTTTTGAGCAGATGCACGAGCGGCTTTCCATTTTGTTGAATTATTATAAGCTTCACTACCTTTACCTTCATCCCAATAGATGTTGTTAAGGTATTGAGTGCTTACTGATTGTGTAGATGTTTTTACTGCGCTTGAAACCGCCTCAGCGTTCAAACCCAAACCTGCTAAACCTGTTGTCAATTGAGAACCAATAGAGTTTACTAAATTACCTAGGTTTGTTTTTATGCCAGAAATATCACCATAACTAGAATCGTTTGCTTGTGGAGTAGAACCCAACATTACGCAACCTGATAAACTACCTGCTGAATTATACAATTCTTGGAGAGTTTTGCCTTTCTTTGTGATGTTCATGTAACGACCGTTTTTCCAGTCGCCACATTTATTAAGATCGGTATCATCTGCATAGTAAGCCACAATACAATCAGAACTTTCAGAGAACACATTTATTGCATTGTTACTTCTTGCCAAGGAATTGAATTCTTCAGAGCCAGGGTTAATAGATTGAGGTGTTACGTAATTTCTCGATGACATACTTGAGAATAAAGAATTGATAGATACCGATGCTTGGTATGCACTACCATTAGCGCTGTTTCTATATGCATTAGCTACTTCTGAACTTGCAACTTTTTGCAAGAAGGATTCTGCTGATGTGATTTTAGTTTGGAATTCTTTACCCGTACCTGTGCCAGATAAGCCCAATCTTGTAGCCATACTAGAGTTTAATACAACTCTGTTTGAGGTATCAGTCAAAATATATGGAGTTTTTCCTGATGTAGCACCAGTCTCACCCATCATGTAAGCATAAGACAAGTTTGCAGGAGACGAACCAGATGCAACTAAGTTTGTACCACTTGATGAAGAAGTACTTGTAGTTTCATTAGCTTCAGCAGAAGCTAACATTCTATCATAAGTGTTAGAAACTTCCTCTGAATCACGTGCCAAAACAATATTTTGTTGTGAAATTCGTTGCATTTGAGCTGACACATCGCTTTGTCGTGATGTGATGAACAATAGTCTTGCTTGTGATGCTGCTAAACCCATAATGTATCTCCGATTTTTCTTTCACGAAGAGAATTAATATATTTTCTCTGTTATTTTATTAATCCTCTAAGTGTTTACATTATAATAAACAGTTTTTTAGCGAAAAAATTGACTTTTCTATATAAATTATAGCATAAATTTTTACATTTGTTAATATTTGTAATCTTTCGTTACATATATACTTGTTCTATTTTTTTATCTGTTCTGCTGAACTTGATTCAGCATCGCAAAGTGCCTCCGATAAGACCATGCTACTTTGAAACAAATTCAGAGTGACAAATATTCCAGTCATTCCGAACTTGTTTCGGAATCGCAATGTTGTTCCAATAAGACCATGCGACTCTGAAATAAATTCAGAGTGACAAAAAAGGGGTAAGGTTATTCTGCTAAGACCATGCTACTTTGAAACAAATTCAGAGTGACAAGTACGTAGGCATTTATGTTATAATCCAATTATGTCAAAAGAATACTATGTTTATATACTAACAAATAAGTCAAATACAACTTTATATGTTGGTGTAACTAATGACATAATAAGAAGAGTAGAAGAACATAAAAACAAAAAATTGGAAGGTTTTTCCTCAAGATATAATTTAAATAAACTTGTTTATCTTGAAACAACCAATTCTATTGAAGATGCATTGAATAGAGAAAAACAACTTAAAAGATGGCATAGAGAGTGGAAAATGAGTCTTATTAAAGATTTTAATCCAACTTTTAGAGATTTGTCTGAGGATTTTTAATTGAAAAATTGTCGTGCTGAACTTGGTTCAGCATCGCAAGGTGCTTCCGATAAGACCATACGACTCTGCCACACGGGGGACAGGCTCACAAAGCTCAAATCTTCGCTTGTTCGCTTTGTCAAAATGTTCAGAGTGGCAAAATGGGGAAACATCAACATTTATTCGCAATTGCCTATTTCGCAAATCTTATTACTTAGCCCCTCTGAATGTCCTGAAAATGGCAACATATTCTCGTAATACTTCTTTTCTCTATTAAAGTCTGTATCTTCCATTTTTTTAGGTCTTTCATATCCCAAGTTCTCCAACGAACACGCACCTCCCGTTACTACCCCTGTACACCTTGGTTCGACTGGAAACAACCATGAGATAGAAAAGAACATTAAGCAGATTATTGCAATTATAAATATATATTTCATTAGACACCAAACTTAGACTATATTAATAGAATAGCCTTTTTTGCCCTCTAAAACATTCCTAAAAAGTTTAATCTTTACTTAGATGAAAGTAGTGATTTTGCAAAGTTTAGCGCTGAATCAGAGTTATTGCCAGAAGCAAGGCTTGCAATTGCTTTAACTCGTTCATCTTCATTAAGTGCTTTTATCACAACCTCTGTTTTTTCGCCCTGTTCTTTCAACACCAAGAAATGTTTATTTGCCTTAACAGCAATAATAGCTTGGTGTGTAATAACAATAATTTGTCTAAACCTTGCCAATTCTGCAATTTCGTCTGCAACACTTTGAGCTGCTTTTCCTGAAATTCCTGTATCAATTTCATCAAAGATTACTGTATCTATCTCATCAGATTTCGCAAAAATTGTCTTTATCGCAAGCATTACCCTAGAAATTTCACCGCCTGATGCGGTTTTTGCTAGTGGTGAAAGGTCTTGAGATACGTTTGTCGAAATATAAAATTCTACATCATCAACACCGTCTGAGCAAAGTTCTTTCGGTGTAATTCTTATTTCAAATCTTGATTTTGCTAGTTCTAACTTTTCTAATTCATCTACAATCAATGAAGAAAGAACTTGTGCATAATTTTTACGTTTTGCTGAAATGTCTTTGGCAAGTTTATTCAATTTAACTAAATTTTCGTCTATTTTTTCTTGCAATTCTTCAACATTCTTAGACGAAAATTCAATTGTATTCAACTCTTTTGACAATTTGTCATAAGTTTGCAGGACTTCTTCAAGTGTAGAGCCGTATTTGCGTTTTAGCTTATCAAACAAGTACAAGCGTTCTTGAACTTCATTCAATCTTGCTGTATCACTGTTTACTGACTGGTAATAATCACGTAGTGTTGAAGATAAATCGCGTGTAAGCTCTGAAATCTCAATAATAGACTGTTCTGCATCTTCAAGCGAACTATCCATTCCAACGGCTTTTGAAATATTCGCTTTAATTTGTAACAAAGCATCAATCAAGGAGCCTTCATCGCTATTTAAAGCCCAGTATGAGGATTGTGTCAGTTCTTGTAGTTTCTCTGCGTTCTCGAGCACACTAAGTTCGTTTTGTAGGGTTTCTTCTTCGTTTACGTTCTCAATATTTGCTTGTTCAATTTCATTAATTTGAAATTTAAGAAAATCAATTTGAGATTCAGTTGCATTAGCAGAAATTTTGGCTGTTTCTAGTGCGTTTAGTAGTCCTTGATACTCTTTATATAATGTTCTATATTCGTTTAGCTCCTCGCCATACAAGTCCTTAGCATAGTTGTCTAAAAGTGTAATGTGTGATTTTGGTTGCAAGAATGCATAAGTTTGGTGTTGAGAGTGAATATCAATCAACAATTCTTTAAGTGTTTTTACGAACTCTTGGTTTACCAAGGTGCCATTAACTCTAGTGCGTGAAGAGGTAGAAGTGATTTCGCGTGACAAAATAATTTCGTCCATAAAATCAATACCGTTTTCTTCAAGTAATGGCTTTATACTCTTATTTTTAGAGTCAATAAATAGCTCAATAAGCGCTTTTTCAGCACCTTTTTTAACAACATCTTTTGCAGGTTTTGCACCAAATGCAATATCTATAGCATTAATTAAAATACTCTTGCCAGCGCCAGTTTCACCTGTTATAACGTTTAAACAGTTATCAAAATCAACGGTTAAATCCTCAATCAAAATATAGTTTTTTACGTGAATTGATTTAATCATAGGCTTCTTGGAGATACCCCCCAATGTAGTTTGTCGCGCAAAACAGAGTAGAAAGCATCATCTTGTAAAAGTGCTAAGTGTGCTTTATTTTCAGTTTTTTCAATTACAACTTTGTTTGAAATTTCGCAGGAATCTGCGCCGTCAGTAATTAAATTAAACTCATTGCTTTCGCCTTCTGCTGTTCTAATTGTTATTACTTCGCCAGATGGTACAACCAAAGGTCTTGCCGTTAAGGTGTGAGGGCAAATAGGTACAATTACCAGTGCATCAAGCATTGGGTAAATTACAGGTCCACCTGCTGAAAGTCCGTATGCTGTTGAGCCAGTTGGAGTCGAAACTATTAATCCGTCTGCGATATAGTCGCATACAAATTTATTGTTAATACTCAACACAAATCTAGAGGAACGTGTTGCGCATGCGCCCTTGATTACAAAGTCATTAAGGGCATATTTTTCGCCAGATTTTATCATTAAGCGTTTTTCCACACTAAAATCACCGCTAAGCACCCTATCAACAGCGAGTTGAATATTATCAGCATTAACCTGTGAAAGATAGCCCAAGCGCCCTAAGTTTACACCCAAAACAGGTGTTTTTGACATTGCATAAAACTTTGAAACGTGCAATATTGTTCCATCTCCGCCAACTGCGAAAACAAAGTCAAAACCAAATTTCATGTCTTTTATCTCTAAAATCTCTGGTTTAGCACCTTTTGCAAGTAAACTCTCCTCAAGTTTCTGCAACACAGGATAAGGGTTCTTTACACCCTCATTAAATACTACTGCTATTTTCTTAGTACTGATATCAACACATTCCATATCTTAATTCTACAACGTAAATGCTATTATGACAACAAGAGAAAATGTTAAAAAGGCGCGGTTATGTGAAACATAACCGCGCCTTTTAATAAATTATTTTATAAATCTTATGCTGTAAGATTTAATGATTTTAATTGTTTGTCTGCTTGCGCTTTTACTTTTGCATCTTGATCGTGTGATGCTTCTTGTAACAATGGAGCGAAGTCTTTTTTGTATTCAGGTCTTGTCATATAACCTATTGATGCAACTGCCGCTTCTCTAACGCTTGCGTTTTTATTTGTTTTTAATTCGTTTACAATACCTGCCATACCGATTAAGTCATCAGCAGGAACGTTTGTTTTTGTTAAATCTTTTACACCATCAGCGTACAATTTTTGAAGAGTTGCTGTTGTGAACATTGCATATTCTTTATTACGTTCTGCAAGTTCTTTATCCTTACCTTCCATTTTTGATGTATCTTTACTCATTATGTTTAGTAAGTTGTCAACAATTTTGTTATCTAACAAGTCTTCTGCTTTATCAGGTGCATACATTGCAACTTCTGAAATTGCTTCCATAGCATCTGCTTGTTCATCATAGTCAGGACTTGTTAAAATACCCACAAGACCGTCCATATCAATTCCTGGTTTCATTTGTTCTGGTTTTACAATTTCTGGACGTTTATTCGCAGGCTTTGTATCTTTTGTTTCTTTTGGATTATCTGCTTTTGCTACTTCTGCAGCTTTAGTTTGAACCACTGGGGCTGGTTGAACTAATGCTTGTGATGCCATTACTTGCGCAGCCAAAGCCTTTGCTGATTCGTCATCAACTTCCTTTGCTGCAGCTTTTTCTTCTGCTCGTTTTGGCTCATATATTGAAGTTTTTGGCATATCATAAAACGAAGTTTTTTTATCGTCTTCTTTTGGAGCTTGTTTTTTAGCTTGTTCTTCCTCTACTTGTGCTTGAGGTTGAATACCATTTGGAGAGATTTCAATCTTAATAGTCATTGGTTGCATAGGAACCAATGCATACGGCTGAATCATCGGATTCATCATATTAAGTGACATGAATTTCCTTTCTAAACACACTACCTTGTAACTATATAAAGTCTAATGATTACAAAAATTGCTAGTATTTCGGAAACTCATGTTTATTTTGTAACATATTTTTACAAACTTTTAAATATCTTCGTCAGAATTATGGTTGATACTTTTTGCTATATTTATAACTTCCAATCCCGAAAAATCAAATAATTTCTTTATATTATCAGGATTTTTAGCTTTTTCACGCATAATTAATGCTCCCACTATCGCCTCTAATTGGCTCATCGGCATCATATTCGGTGGGATATCTTCTAATTTGTATTCAATCTTTAATGCACTTTGCAAAAATTTGCAGTCTGCTGGTGTACGCTCTTTAAAATATGAACTTAAATGCATATCCTGACGTGTAATATATAATTCAAAGCGTGTTATATCAATCCCTTGAGTTTTTAATGTTCTATAATATTCAGCTCCACGTGTTGAATAGCGTTGTGTCCAGTTTTCTCTGTTTAAAAAATGTTCGTTACTTTGCACCATTTGGTATGGCTTTGATAAAATTCGCCATTTGCCCTCCAACATTGAGTTATCCCAAGGTAATGAAACACAAATATGCGACTGTTTTAGTGAGGAATAATTATCTAAAAAGAATTGAATATCCTTCATTGAATAAAGCTTATCAACAAGTATTATTTTGCCAAATGAGTCAATGATTGCGACTCCGGTGTCAACTGTTGAGGCGGGTGCCATTGATATTCCAACGTAATATTCCATCGCTATTGTCCAACCATATCAAATTGTTTATTAATATCTTTTTGCAAAATTTTATCGTGTTTCGCATCTTCCAACCAAGCATCTTCATCATATTTTTTAGTGCTTGGAGTTACGTTTGAAGATTGCTCATAAATAGATTTATTCTTTATTGATAATGATTTTTTACTGTCGATTTCTTCTTGCTTAACTTCTGCACTGTTATTATTTATGCTTGAGGCTTCAATTTGAGTAACTTCCTCCTCAACATTTGTTGTTGCTAAGTTTTCAAATGCTTTTGAACCATTTTTTATACGTTGAATTGTTGCCATTCTCTCTGCTTGGAAGGCTTCTTGTTCTTTCTTAGGTTGTTTCATTACAGATGAAGTCGCATGTTCAAAACCTTTAAATTTGTTCTTTAAAACAAGAATTTCTACACGTCTGTTTTTGTTTCGATTTTCAACGGTATTGTTGTCAATGATAGGGCGTGTATCACCGTAACCTACTGCAGTGAAAATGTTTGGCATAAATTTGAAACGAGTAATTAAATATCTGATAATGCTTGATGAACGAGCACCTGACAATTCCCAGTTTGAAGGGAACATAAAGGTATTAATTGGTTGATTGTCGGTGTGACCTTCAACTCTGATGTAGTGAAGAGCAAATTTTTCGCCAATCAATACGCCAACATTATCCAAAGTTTTCATTGCTTTATCTGTTAACGTTGCAGAACCAGAGTAGAATAATAGGTCGTTTTTCATCGTAATCAACAAACCTTTGTCTGTAATCTGTGCATCAACACCTTGCATATCACCATTTTTAGACATTTGTTCAATTGCACCTTTTATATCTTCAAAGGATTGTTCTTCGTACTTTTGACTAATATATTCAAGCATTAAAGGTGCAATCGTACTGTCAGCAGCGCTTGCTTCTAATATTGAAGCACCCTTCGAGTCTAGGATAGAATCAGAACCTTCTAATATGCTTGGAGCGTTAAATGCTTTTCTTATACTATCTTCTAATGCTGCAAATTCAGTCAAATCAATTTGAGAAAGGGCATATAGCACAACGAAAGTTGCGAACAAAAGAGTAATAAAATCCCCGTAAGAAACGAGCCATCTTTCTAAGTTTTCATGTGCTTCTTCTGTTTTCTTTTTTGCCATAAATTATAATTCTTCTTCCTCAATACCAGTTCTATCAATGATATAGGCTTGTAATTTTCTTTCGATTAACGCTGGAGATTCACCTGCTTGAATTGCTAAAACTCCTTCTACCATAATGTCTTTAGCTAAGAATACTTTTGCGTAATTCAATCTGATACGTGTACCTAAAGGAATTAGCAATAAGTTAGCTGCGAACAAACCGTAAATAGTTGCAACGAAGGCAACCGCAATACCAGCACCTAAAGCTGATGGATCAGAAAGATTTTGCATTACTTGGATTAACCCCATAACGGCACCGATGATACCTAATGTTGGAGAGTAACCACCTGCAGATTCAAATACTTTTGCGCCGTTTGTAACTTCTTCTTGTTGTTGAGAAATTTGGTTTTCCATCATTGCTTGAACTAATGTTGGGTCTGCGCCATCGGCAACAGCTTCTAGCCCCATTGTTAAAACAATATCAGAGGCGTCTTTTGCTTCTTTTTCTAAGCAAATCACACCTTCTTTTCTCGCTTTTTGGGCATATTTAACAATTTCAGCAATAACATCATTTAATTCAACAACGGGTGGAACGAAAACATCTTTAATAAGTAGAACCGCTTTTTTCAAAACTTTTGGTGGAAAGCTTAATACAACTGCACCTGCTGTACCGCCGAATACGATGAATGCCGCGGTCACTTGCATTAACTGACCTAAATTACCACCTTCAAGTGCTTGACCTGTAAGTATGAAAGTTATACCTAGAAATAATCCTACTACTGCAAAAATATCCATGTTTCACTCCATTTTTTTCTTCTTACTCATTAAACTATATTTTCACATGCTACAAATCATGCAAATAGTTTATTTTCGTAAGATTAAAGGAACTCTTCACGAATAATTGTCATTAATTCAGGTTCTCCGTCAGTTGCAAGAACAGTGTGTTCAAAGTGTGCAGATGGTTTTTTGTCTGCTGTTTGAACTGTCCATTCATCAGGAAGTTGAATAACCTCGTCACAACCTAGGTTAAGCATTGGTTCAATGGCAATAACCATGCCTGATTTAATCAAGGTTTTGTCGCCAACACTATAATTATAAAGGAATGGATCTTCATGCATAACATGACCAACACCGTGACCGCCGTATTGACGAACGATTCCTAAATGTTCTCTATTTGCAACCGCTTCAACAGCTGATGAAATATCATCAAGTACATTACCAGCTCTCATTTTTGAGATACCTGCGAATAATGATTCTTCTGTGAATTTTAATAAATTTTCTATTTCTGGTGCAATTTTGCCTACAGGATATGTCCAAGCGCTATCGCCAACCATACCACCATAAGTTGCGCCTACATCAACACTAATAATGTCGCCTTCTTTAAGAATAACATTTTTTGAAGGAATACCATGAACGACATTTTCGTTAATTGATGTACAAATGCTTGCTGGAAAACCATTGTAGCCTAAAAACGTAGGTACAGCCTTGTTCGCGTGGATAACTTCCATTGCAATATCATCAAGGTCTTTAGTTGACATGCCAGCCTTAATGTTTTCCTTCATAGCTTTATGCACGAGGGCAACAATATGCCCTGCGTGCTTCATTCTTTTTATTTCATCTCTTGATTTTCTATTAATCATTTACTGCCTTCAAAAGTCTTTCCCAGACTTGTTCAATACTACCGTTAGCATCAATTTTTCTTAATGCCCCCTTGTTTTCGTAGTATTCAGTTAATGGTGCTGTTTCTTTGTAATAAGTTTCAAATCTTGCTCTTGCGATTTCTTCTGTGTCGTCTTTTCTTTGAGTTAATTCAGCACCGCATTTGTCACAATGAACGCCATCTTTAGGGGCTTTGAATTTCATGTTAAAGATTTCACCACATTTTGGGCAAGATTTTCTGTTGATAATTCTTTCAATTAACAATTCTGTGTCGATGTCGAAATAAACAGCTCTAAATTCTGCATCTTCTTTATCAACTTCTTTATTAATTTCTTCTAACATGCCAGCTTGTTCAACGCTTCTTGGAAAACCGTCTAAAACGTAACCATTTGCGCAATCAGGTTCAGCAAGTCTTCTTTTAATGATTGCAGCAACAACTTCAACTGGAACTAATTGACCTTTTGACATGTAGCTTTCCGCAGTAACGCCTTCTGGAGTTTGGTTTTTAACTGCAGCTCTCAATAAAGAACCTGTGTCAACGTGTGGAAAGTTCAAGTATTCAGCCAATTTGCTAGTTTGAGTACCTTTACCGCAAGCTGGTGGTCCTAAAAATATTAATTCTTTTTTCATCTTTTTTCCCTTTTCTGTTTTATAAAATGTAACCTATGCATCAATGTTTGTTGCGTAAACAGCATGTTGTTGAATGAAATCTCTACGTGGTTCAACTTTGTCCCCCATAAGAATATCAAACAATTGGTCGCAAAGCATCGCATCTTCTAAGTTTACTTTTAATAAAGTTCTTGTAGAAGGGTCCATTGTTGTTTCCCAAAGTTGTTGAGGCATCATTTCACCTAAACCTTTGAATCGTTGGATTTGCAAACCTTTAGAACCTCTGTCATCTAAAATCTTATGTAATTCAGAGAATGTTGAAACTTCGTGAGTTTCGGTGTCTGTTTCTAAAATTAAGGTTCCTTCTTCTTCAATTAAGTATTCACGAATTAGAGGGTAAGCAGTTTTTAGACGTTTGTATTCGTTACTCTTAACGATACTTTGAGTAATTAATACGAAGTCGTCATCTGCAAGAGTTAATTTTAGATTATATTTAGCATTTTCTGCGCTGTATTTCAATTCTAACTTGTAATCTTTAGCTTCTGAAATATTGTAGTTTTCAGCGTGGTCTACAAGGTAGTGTGTTAAGTAATCAAGATGTTTTTGCATCGTTGCTTGATCGTCAAAATCAGCTTCTTGAATATCAGAACGAACCATACCTCTAAGCATAATTGCTGGTATTCTACCTAAAATAGGGTTGTTGTATGAATTGTAGTATGCAGACATGTTAGAAATTAATTTTAATAATTCTTCGCCTTGAACTGATTTTGTCTTAGTCTTGTCTGACAAGCAAACTGACTTGATACCACGTTCTTTCAACATTTTGTCTAATGCTTTTTCATCGAATAAGTATTCGCTTTGTTTACCTTGTGTAATTTTATATAGTGGAGGTTGAGCAATATAAACATAACCTTGTTCGATTAATGGCTTACAATATCTGAAGAAGAAGGTAAGCATTAATGTTCTGATGTGAGCACCGTCAACATCAGCATCTGTCATGATGATAATTTTGTGATATCTAAGTTTTTCTAAGCTAACTTCATCAGGGTTTCTGCTAATTGTAACACCAAAGGCTTGAACCATGGACTGAATTTCGTTGTTAGCGTAGATCTTATCTAAACGAGCTTTTTCTACGTTCAAAATTTTACCTCTCAATGGTAAAATAGCTTGGAACATTCTGTTTCTGCCTTGTTTTGCAGAACCACCAGCTGAATCACCTTCGACAAGGAAGATTTCACATTTTTCAGGTTCTCTGTTTGAACAGTCAGCCAATTTACCTGGTAGAGTAGAGTTTTCAAGAACAGTCTTACGTCTTGTTAACTCTCTAGCTTTTCTTGCCGCTTCTCTTGCGCGTTGAGCTTGTAGAGTTTTTTCAATGATTGTTCTTGCAATTTTTGGATTAAATTCAAGCCATTCTTGGAATTTGTCCCTAATAGAGTCTTGAACAGCACCCATAGCTTCTTGACTACCTAATTTTTCTTTTGTTTGACCTTCAAATTCAGGGTTTGGAAGTTTTACGCTGACAATAGCTGTCAAACCTTCACGAACGTCATCACCTGTTAGGTTAGCTTCTGAGTCTTTAAGAATGTTATTTTTACGTGCATAATCGTTTAATACACGAGTAATACCGTTTCTGAAACCTGTTAGGTGAGTGCCGCCACTGTGTGTGTTGATGTTGTTTGCAAACGATAAAATACATTCGCTATAAGCATCTGTGTATTGCATTGCAACTTCAACTCTTAAGTCACCTACCATTTTGTCGATGTAAACAGGTTCTTCAAAGATTGCAGTTTTGTTTTTATTTAAGAATAAAACGTATTCTGCAATACCACCTTCATAGTGGAAAACTTCTTCTTCGTTAGTTCTTGCATCAATAAAGATGATTTTTAAGCCCTTGTTCAAGAAAGCCATTTCTCTTAAACGACCTGCAACTACATCTTTATCCACTTCAATTGTTTCTTGGAAGATTTCAGGGTCTGGCCAAAATCTTGATTTTGTACCTGTTTTGTCTGTGTCTTTAATTCTTTCTACTGGTGCAGAAGGTTCGCCACGGAAATATTCTTGTTTGTAAACTCCGCCGTTTCTTGAAACTTCAACCACCATTTTTTCTGATAAAGCGTTTACAACAGATGCCCCTACACCGTGTAGCCCACCCGAAACTTTGTAACCGCCATCACCAAATTTACCACCAGCGTGAAGAACTGTGTGTACAATTTCTAATGCAGATTTGCCAGAATCAGGTTTGATATCAACTGGGATACCACGACCGTTATCTTCTACTGTGATACTGTGGTCTGTATTAATTTTTACTCTGATTTCTGTACAATATCCAGCTAATGATTCGTCAATTGAGTTATCTACGATTTCATAAATACAGTGGTGCAAACCTCTTTGAGAGGTTGAACCGATATACATGCCGGGACGCATTCTAACGGCTTCTAAGCCTTCCAATACACGAATATTACTTGCATCATACTCTTGCTTAGGCGCTATAGTTGTGCTACCTTGCAT
>CAVFBQ010000141.1:0-2455 GCA_963620455.1 uncultured Eubacteriales bacterium | reverse complement strand
TTAGTTTCCTAAAAAAGTTTTCGTTAGTCTAATATGTGTTTGAACTAGGACAGTCAGTGTTTTATTTAGAATATGTAACCATTTAGAAGTAAACCTTTATAACTAAGTTTTAAGCACTTCAAACTATCCGACCTCACATTGAATTACTTAATATCTACAGGGTGACATAGAGTTTTTTATGCTACACTAAACTTTACGCTCTTGCAAATTCCATTAATTGAGGCTCTTCGTACAAGTCATAGAACATTTTTGCTGCAACTTTAAATTCTTTTGAATTAGCGCTCACAAAAAATCTTTCATGCCCACCGTTTTCGTTAAGCAAATCTCGACTTTGCAAATCTTCTTTTATGTAGTTTGCAAAATATTCCGCAGGATCAATGAACATATCGCGCGGAGCAAAGGTTGACAAGACATCTAACAAGAATGGGTAATGAGTACAGCCTAAAATAATCTTATCTGGATTATTTTTAAGCATTTTATCCATATTTTCTTTAATCAATTCAACACTCAAATCTTCATTTTGTTTATTACCCTCAACGATTTGAACCCACCCTGGACAAGACATTTCAAATACTTCGATATCTTTATTATATCTATTTATTTCTCTTTTGTAAGCCCCTGATGAAATTGTCGCAGAGGTTGCAAAAACACCTAATTTCTTGATAGGAAGTTCTGAAATAACCTTTGCACAAGTTTGAATTATCGGATAAAGTTTGTAATCAAACGCATTTTTGTATTCGTCGTAAACGTTTGCAGAAGTTGTATTGCAAGCCATAACAACAGCCTTAACGTCTTCTAATTTGAAGAAATTAAAGATATCAGAAGTTAAATTGATAAGTTGTTGTTTTGTTTTTTGACCATAAGGACAATTTTTCAAATCACCAAAGTAGATATAATCCTCGTTTGGCAAAACTTCTTTTAGTTTTTTGTATACAGTTAAACCACCAACGCCCGAATCAAATACAGCGATAGGTCTACTTTTGTTGTTGCTTGTAGTAGTTAATGATACCATTTGTTATGCCTCTTGCAGTCGCCTGCTTACGTTTTTCAGAAACTAATTCTGCCCTTTCATTATCGTTTGAAATAAATCCAATTTCAACTAAAATAGCTGGCATTGTAGTATGATTTATAACATAAAATCTTGATTTAAACAAACCACGGTCTTTTGTTGTTGTAACTTGTGCCATCAAGGCATTATGAACAGATTTTGCTAAACCTATACTGTACTCGTGGTAATAGTGAGTTTCAATACCTGTTGCCTCTGTTCCATTACTTGAATTTACGTGTATACTTACGAAGATGTCAGGTTTAACTTCTTCTGCAATATCAACAATCCCTTGTAACGGTACAAATTTATCTGTATCGTGGCTCATATAAACCTTATAACCTTTAGAGCGCAACATTGCAGCTACAAGTTTTGAAACATCTAACGTAATGTCTTTTTCATTAATACCTGCACGAATTGCGCCGTAATCCTTACCACCATGTCCTGGGTCAATTACAACAACTTTTTCTCCATTTTTTCTTGGTGTAATCTTCGGAATTTCAACCTCGTCTTTGTCCTTATCATCTGTTTTAATCTTTGTTGGCAAGGTCGTTGGAGTGTCTGTAATCGTTGGTTGACGTTTAATAACCTTAGTCGGAGAGTTAAACGAAACCTTGATAGTTCTTGCATCTGTACCAGTGTAAACCTTTACAGTGTCTTTTGAATCAAGAGGAATTGAATATCTCAAACCAACTCTTGGCATCAAATAGATTTTTGAATTTTCAACAGAACTTCCCTTGATTACGGAACGAAAATCTTGGTCGTTGTATTGAAGGGCGTTAAACATGTATAAAGTTAAATTGTTAGTATCACGTTTTACTGAATAAACAACAGGCTTGCTAAAATATAGATTTAAACCATAATTTTGCTCGTTTGTATTCGTAACGCGCGTACTTACTAGGTTAGTTGTTATGTTTGATAATTTATCGTGACTCAAGTGTTCTTTATCTGCAATTAAGACAGATTGACCGTCAGCAGAATAAACTGGAATGTATCTCTCAGGGTTTGGAGTTGTAATTACAACCCGAACTCTATTTGCTTCAAATTGTCCGACACGAATTGTATCTTCACCATATTTGAAAGTTTTTGAGCGAACTGCAGGACTTGAAACAGTGTTTGCAAAATCAAGAACAAGCCTATTTGGATTTGGTAAAACCATTGGCTTTTCAATTGTAAATGCACCATAACCACTGATTAAAATACCATTTTGACGAGCTTGAACCCCAGTTAAATAATATTTTGCTTTAAGTTTAAAATTCTTTTTTATAACCGAAACATTTGCGTTTTGATAAGAACTCTTAACGTTCACAGGAACGGTCGAATTTTCAAACGCTTGTTGAATTTGATTTAAAACTTTTTCAGGCGCATTACTTGCAGTAGATGTCAACGGCAAATCTGTCGCATTAACTT
>CAVFBQ010000140.1:0-3696 GCA_963620455.1 uncultured Eubacteriales bacterium | reverse complement strand
GAATAGTAGGGATAATTAGGATAATTTTCTGAAAGTAAGTCAACATATCTCAAATTTCCTAGTGTATCATAATAGTAAACCGTTTTAGGATTATTCTTATATTGAATTGCATAAGCGTATAAAATTTTATCCCTTAATGTAAAAAATCCTGCCAATTCTTCATTTTCAGTATGTTTTACCCCTGATAAAACTTGCATATAATGTTTTTTAGCATTTTTATCTTTTAAAAAATCTTTGTATATCGTTTTAAACTCTTTTTTTGAATATTTATCTATGATATCTTGTGTATATAGAGTTTTGCGTATAGAATCAATGTTCTCATCTCTTTCAAGCTGTGATTTTGTTAGCCAATCAAAATTAACGTGTCCCTGAATAACATTTTGTTCCTCAGCGATAGATGGCGATAAAATTATAACAAAAAATATCAAAAATAAAACTAACTTTTTCATAATATGTATTATAACATGAATTTGTATTATAATTATTTTATGAATTACATGAATAACAAATTTGATTGTATTGTCGTTGGTGCAGGGCACGCTGGTTGTGAAGCAGCCTTAGCATCTGCGCATTTAGGTTTAAAAACTCTACTATGTTCTCTAAACCTGGATAACATTGCCTTAATGCCTTGTAATCCAGCAATTGGCGGTCCAGCAAAGTCTACTTTAGTTAGAGAAATAGATGCTTTAGGCGGTCAAATGGGTGTTTCAGCTGATGCAACATACTTACAAATGAAGACCTTAAATATGTCAAAAGGTCCCGCTGTAAGGGCTTTGCGAGCGCAATCTGATAAAAAAGAATATACGCAATATATGCGTAATGTTATCCAAAATAATGAAAATATCTTTTTAAAACAATGCTGTATATCTCAGCTTTTAACCAAGGATAATGAAATTATTGGTGCAATTGATGAATATGGTATAACTTATAGTTCACCCGTTGTAATTTTAACTACTGGTACTTCGCTTGAAGCTAAAATTTGGGTTGGCTTAAACTCATATCCAGCAGGGAGATTAGGTGAAATGCCAGCAAGAGGGCTTTCTAAATCGCTTATTGATTTAGGGTTTACTATAAAACGCTTGAAAACAGGTACTCCTCAGCGTGTAGATAGTAGAACAATTGATTATTCAAAAATGATTCTTCAAAATGGTGATGAGGAGTTAAGCTTTTACTCTTTTAGACCAGACAGACCTGTTAGAAAACAATATCCCTGTTATCTTACAAAAACAAATGAAAGAACACATGAAATTATTAAAGCTAATCTTGATAAATCACCAATGTATAGTGGTTTGATTCATGCTATTGGTCCAAGGTATTGCCCTTCAATTGAAGACAAAATTGTTAGATTTGCCTCTAATCCTTCACACCATATTTTTGTTGAACCAGAAGGACTAAGTACCTATGAGGTTTATATACAGGGGTTTTCAAGTAGTTTGCCAGCGGATGTTCAAGTTCAAATGGTTAGAACTTTGCCGGGTTTAGAAAAGGCGCATATTATTAAACCAGCCTATGCGGTTGAATATGACTATGTACCAGCAGTACAAAATAGCCATTCACTAATGACTAAACGCATAAAGGGCTTGTTTATGGCTGGACAAATTAATGGTACTAGTGGTTATGAAGAAGCCGCAGCTCAAGGTTTGATTGCAGGTATCAATGCATTTAATTACTTAAATAAATCAGATATGCTTGAATTATCAAGAAGTTCGTCATATATTGGTACATTGATAGATGATTTAGTAACTAAAGATATTGAAGAGCCATACCGAATGTTGACATCACGATCTGAGTATAGACTATTACTTAGACAAGATAATGCTGATACTCGTTTGAGTAAAATTGGTCACAAAGTAGGTTTACTAGACGAAACTCAATATAATAGATACTTACAAAAACAAGATACAATTACTAATGAAATTCAAAGGCTAAAAGATACAAAGTTACCTGCAAATGACAAAAATAACGAAATTCTTGAAAAATATGGAGAACATATTGACAAAGGTATTCGTTTAGCAGAATTAATAAAACGTCCAAATGTTGATTACAGACTATTAAAAGAACTTGATGTCGCAACAAAAGCACTTGATCTGCCAAAAGATGTGTATGAACAAGTCGAAATATTAATTAAATATGATGGATATTTGAGACGTCAAGAACAGCAAGTTGACAATGCTGGTAAATTAGAAAAAATAAAAATACCCAAAGATATAGATTATTCGCAAATAGGTCACATTTCAACCGAAACTAGAGAAAAACTCGAAAAAATTAGACCCACAACATTGGCTCAAGCATCGAGGATTGGTGGAGTTAAACCCGCGGATTTATCTGTCCTAATGGTAATGTTAGAAAAACATCTAATTCATTAAAAAAAAAACGGGTTAAAACCCGTTTTTTTATCCCAATTGTTGAATTTTTTTGTATAATTCTTTTTGTTTTTCTGTTGGTTGCTTAGGTACTATAATCTTTACTTTTGCGTTCAAATCACCGAATCCACCGTCTTTTTTAGGAAGACCTAAATTTTTAAGACGCAGTGACTGACCAGAGGAAGTTCCTGATGGTATTTTAATATTAATTTTCCCGTGAGGTGTTGCAATATCTTTTTGTACTCCTAAAACAGCTTCGGGGGGTGTTATTTCAATATCCTGAGTTAAGTTATCACCTTCAACAATATAATTATTATCTTTTATATTTATAATTAAGAATAGATCACCTTTCTCACCTGTAATTCCTTGTTTGCCTTCACCTTTTAAACGGATTTTTTGCCCATTTTTAATCCCTTTGGGTAATCTTACTTTTACCTTCTTTTCGGTAGAAACAACTCCTGTACCTTGACATTTTGAACAAAAACTACCATTAGGGGGACAATATTGACACTTATCAAGTTCTTTAAACATTACAGATATCGGATTTGCTGAAAATAAATCTTTGACTGTAATATTCACGTTTTTAGTTATGTCTAAACTTTCAGGTTTCTGTTGGCTTGCGTGTTGAGGTCTTCCTGTGTGCATACCTTGACCAAAATCCATACCCATTCCTTCAAAGCCCGTAAATTTAGCGCTCTTTCTTGAACGAGTTTGTGTATTTCCCATCATGTCGCCGAATAATGAACTGAAGAAATCAGAGAAGCCCCCACCCATCCCTTCAAACGAAGAAAATCCCTGAGCTCCACCAGCATTATTAAAGTTAAAGCTAAAGTTTTCATATCCTGGTGGAGGTGTAAAATCTGCTCCACCTTGCCAATTTGCCCCTAAACTATCATATCTTTTACGTTTTTCTTTATCGCCTAATACTTCATAGGCCTCATTTATTTCTTTAAATTTTGTTTCTGCTTCTTTGGTTTTATTCACATCGGGGTGATATTTACGAGCTAACTTTCTGAATGCAGATTTTATTTCAGCTTCAGTAGCATCTCTTTTTACACCTAAGGTTTCATAATAATCTTTATATTGCATTGATATTTATCTCCCAATATTATTCTAATACATGATTTTGCAAATCAAGGATTTGTTAATCTTTTTTTAATGCTTTTGACCTTAAATTTCTATGATAAGTAATCGCAAATCTATGTGCTTCATCTCTAACTCGTTGAATTAAAAATAAAGCGCTTGAACCTCTTGGTAATAAAATTGAGTTTGTTTTATTGGGTAAAAAGACCTCTTCCTCTCGTTTTGCCAAGCTGACAATATCAATCCCTGT
>CAVFBQ010000139.1:1266-3649 GCA_963620455.1 uncultured Eubacteriales bacterium | reverse complement strand
GTCGTTGAAAGTTCGTCACTTGTGCCTGATAACCCTACTGTATTGCTTACTACCGCAGGCATGCTACAATTCTTACCTATTTTCTTAGGTATTGTTAAATCACCTTACGACCCAGCTCGTGCAACTTCTTGTCAAAAATGCGCTCGTGCGGGTGGTAAGGATTCAGATATTGAAAACGTTGGTAGAACTCCACGACACCATACTTTCTTTGAAATGTTAGGAAACTTCTCTTTTGGAGATTATTACAAAAAAGAAATTATCCCTTGGGCGTGGGATTTCGTTACAAATGTTTTGAATTTAGACAAAGACAGACTTTGGATTACAATTTTTGAAACTGATGACGAAGCTTATGAAATTTGGCGAAGTGTTGGTGTTCCAGCTGAAAGAATTAAGCGTAAAGGCAAAAAGGACAACTTCTGGGGACCTCCAGGGGCTTCTGGTTCTTGTGGACCATGCTCAGAAATTCACTACGATTTAGGTGAACAATACAAGTGCGACGATCCAAATTGCGGTATTGATACTTGCGAATGCGACCGTTGGGTTGAAATCTGGAACTTAGTATTTACAGAATTATACCAAGATGAAGAAGGCAACCAATCTCCACTTGAAAAGAAAAACGTTGATACTGGCATGGGGTTAGAACGTATTGCAATGGTTTGTCAAGGCGTTGCTTCAACGTTTGAAACTGATTTGCTTCGTCCAATTTTAGACAAAGTTGTTGAAATGAGTGGCGTACCTTACAAAAAATCAGACAAAACGGATATTTCATTAAGAATTATCACAGACCATGCCCGTTGCGTAACTTTCTTAATCAACGATGGTGTTATCCCTGGAAACGAGGGCAGAAGTTATGTTTTACGTATGATTTTACGTAGAGCACTACGTCACGGTAAAATTTTAGGTATGGATTTGCCATTCTTATACAAATTGGTTGACGTTGTTGTTGAAAACTACGGTGAAGCATACCCTGATTTGATTAAGAACAAGGCTAAAATCGTTGACACTATTAAGAAGGAAGAAGAACGTTTCAACAAAACTCTTGATAGAGGTTACAAATTATTAAATGAATTTATAGACAACAAAAAAGATATCGACGGCGAAAGCGCTTTCAAATTGTACGATACATTTGGTTTCCCATTTGAACTAACAAAAGAAATTGCTGAAGAAAACGGCTTAAAAGTTGACGAGAATGGCTTTAAATCTGCAATGAAGGAGCAAAAAGACCGCGCAAAAGCTGCAACTCAAAAGATTTCTGTAACTGGCGATATCAAATATGCAAAAGTTGAAGAAAAAGTTGGTGCTACTGATTTTGTTGGCTACACAGATTTAGAATGTGATGCAAAAATTCTTGAAACCTTGGACGGCGAAGGTTACGTTGATGTTGTTCTTGACAAAACTCCATTCTACGCTGAATGTGGTGGTCAAGTAGGCGACTCTGGCGTAATTGAAAATGATTCAATGAAATTGGAAGTTTTAACAACTTTTAAAGTTAATAAATTATTTGTACATCGTTGTGAACTTGTAAACGGCGAAATTGAAGTTGGTGCAAGCGTTAAGGCAACTGTTGACAAGGAACGTCGTGGACAAATTAAGGTTCACCACACCTCTGCTCACTTGTTACAATCAGCTCTACAACACGTATTAACAGGCGATGTTCACCAAGCGGGTTCTCAAGTAGAGGAAAATAGAATGCGTTTTGACTTTACTTTTGACAGAGCTATGACAGAAAAAGAAATCCGAAAAACTGAAGATTTGATGAATGAATGGATTTCTGAGGACATGCCAGTTGAAACAAAGGTCATGAACATTGACGAAGCTCGTCAGACTGGTGCAATGGCATTATTTGGTGAAAAATACGAAGATGAAGTTAGAGTTGTTTCAATCGGCGAGGTTTCAAAAGAATTTTGTGCAGGTTGTCATGCTTCTCACACAGGTCAATTGAGATTAGCAAAAATCGTTTCTGAATCTGCAATTGCAGCAGGAACAAGACGTATCGAAGTTGTAGTTGCAAAATCTGCATTAAATTATTTGACAGAAAAAGCAAATGTAATGGATAAATTGGCAACAAAATTCAAAGCTCACTTTGATGAAGTTGAAGCTCGTGTTGACAAACTTATGGAAGAAAATAAAGAACTTCAAAAAGAACTTACAACAGTAAAATCAGCACAAGCAAAAGACAAGTTCAAAGAGTTTGCAACAAAGGCACTTGATGTAAATGGTGGTAAATTGTTCGTACAAAAAATGGAACAATTAGACTCAAACGCTTTGAAAGAGGGTGTTGAAATGCTTGCAAACAAACTTGGTGAGTCGGTAATTGTCGTAGTTGCGGGTACTTCAATCTTCGTCAAAGTTTCAGATGACTTTGTTAAGAACGGCGTAAACG
>CAVFBQ010000139.1:0-1256 GCA_963620455.1 uncultured Eubacteriales bacterium | reverse complement strand
CGTAAACGCTGGTAATCTTGTAAAAGAAATTGCAACAGCAACAGAAGGTAAAGGTGGCGGACGTCCACAATTCGCTCAAGGTGCAGTGAAGAACCTTGATAAAGTTGATGCAGTTCTTGCAGAAATTGAAAACAAATTAAAGGCGTAAGGTTTAACTAAAATAGTAAAGCGCCGAAGGCAACACCTTCGGCGCTTCTTTTTTACATAAAATTATAAATTATTATTTTTAACGTATTCTTTAATCTTTTTGAACGCAGTTGGTGTAATAATATGTTCAATGCGACAAGCGTTTGTTTCGGCTTCTTCTTGAGAAAGTTCAAGAACAGAGCTGAGGAATTTGCATAGAGTGCTATGTTTTAGGAGAATTTCTTTTGCCAATTTAATTCCTTCGCTTGTAAGTTCTATAGGTTGATATCTTCCATAGCTTATGTAACCTTTTTGTTCCAAGCGTTGTAGAGCTTCTGTAACAGAGGCTCTCGCAATTCCGAATTTATTTGCAATGTCAACAGCTTTTACGGTTGATTTAGTTTCGACAGTTTCATAAATAAATTCTAAATAGTCTTCTAATGTTGCTGAAATTTTCAATTTTGTCATAAAGATACTATAACACAAAAGTTTTTATGTTATCATTTTTGTAGGTATAAAAGGAGATTAGGAAGTATGATTTTAAAGATTGAAAGATTAGCACACAACAAAGTGTTACCAGAATATAAAACAGAAGGTGCTGCAGGCATGGACTTATGCGCAGCAATAAATGAACCTGTAACATTAAAACCCTTGGAAAGAAAATTAATTCCAACAGGTTTGAAGATTGAATTGGAGCATGGTTACGAAGCGCAAGTCCGTCCTCGTTCAGGTTTGTCAATTAAACACGGCATTACCTTGATTAACTGTATCGGTACAATTGACGAGGATTATAGAGGTGAAGTTTGTATTCCAATGGTAAATGTATCAAACGAAGAATATACAATCTTGCCAGATGAAAGAATTGCTCAAATGGTAATTGCAAAATATGAACAAGCAAAAATTGAAGTAGTAACAGAACTTACAGAAACTTCTCGTGGAGAAGGTGGTTTTGGTTCAACTGGAAAGTAGGATTTTGTAATAAAAAGTTTTTTCAGGCGCGAGCGAAACTCGCGCCTGTTTTATTAAAATTCAATTAGTCGATATAAAGCCTTAAAAGTTTTTTGTTAACAATCTTAAAAAAAACAAGTGTAAATAAGGCAATTTTTCTTGTTTATTTGACTTAAATAATT
>CAVFBQ010000138.1:0-2178 GCA_963620455.1 uncultured Eubacteriales bacterium | reverse complement strand
TTGCATCTACATTTACAAATTCTAAGTAGTAATCCATTGCGGTATCTTTTGTTTTTTCATACATTTCATCAAAAACATATTTTTTGTGTAATTCAGTTCTGTCGCCTGAGTAATTACCCATTGCTTGAGCATATTTGATAATTTCGTCAAGGTTCAAACCTGCACCATACGCTTTTGTTTTTGCATCTGTACCAGAAGGTCTGATTTCAATGTATTTGTCTGTAAATTCTAAATATGTACCGTCACCTACAAATTTAATAGCTTTCAAGTTGTCAAAGTTCAATTCTTTGAACGCATCTTGAAGAACCTCTTTAGCTTGTTCAAAAGTCATTTTACCTGAACGGATTGCAATTGCTAAAGACAAGTAGAACAAGTCATTTTTAGTTCTTAATTGTTCACCAGCAACTTTTGCCTCTTTTAATTTGTCGATATCAGGTTCAGATTCGTTGTAGTAAGCGATATCTACACGAGTATCGAATTGACCGTTAATTCCATTATCTTTAAACACTTCAAGTAAGTATTCAGACATTGTTTTATGTTCTTCTTCAAGTTTAGAAGACAAAGCAGAGGCAACCAAAATTGCTTCTGTAGCTGATTTTTCTCTCATTGCAATAGCTTCTCTGCCTGACAAGGATTTAATCATTTCTTCACCACCCATAATCATACCACCAGATTCTTCACCACCGAAGATTAAGCGAGGCGATTTGCCCAAGTTAATTTCTTGCCCGAATACGTCAAACACTTTAACTTCATCATTAGGGTTCTTTTTAAGTTTCAATTCAACTTTTTTCATAATATTAGCAATTTCTTTGAAACCAACTGGAACGTTAACTACTGCTATATCGTTAGCTTTTGCCCATTCATCCCAACTCATTGCAGAAGCTGTTGTTTTAATCATAAAACGTGGGTGGTTATTCCATTTACCTTGAGATTTCAACATCTTCATACGGAAGTCCATTAACATTAAGAAGGCTTGGTTTGCTGTAAATACTGTTAATACTCTGCCGTTGCCAAGTTTAACGTATGCAATACCAGCTTTTTCAAGTTTTGCAACTTCTTTTTCATCTTCAATTTGAGTAACAGTTAATCTATCATGGTCAGGGTCAGTGATTAGAACTGCTGTTCCGATAGGATAATCCGCTAAAACCTTGTCATAATGCAATGTTTCAATTACAGGGAAATAGTTTTCGCCGTTTTGACGTTTTGCTAAAACGGTTGCATCTACTGAATAATCATAGAAAGTTTTGTTACCTTTTGGGTCAACATCATATTTACCGATTGAGTGGAAGAATGGATCTTCTTTTTCATTCAACCAAACAAATTTGTCAGTTAAGTCTAATTCCTTTAAAACTCTGCTTAAAGTTCTATAAGCAGAACCGCCAACATTTTCAATAACAATTTTGTTTTGAGCTTTTTTAATAAAATCTAAATTATCTTTTTCAGCAACACCTGATTTCAAGTATTCAACATATAAATCAACACCATCATGAAGTTTTGCCATAATTTTTTCATCAATTAAAGGGTTATTTTCTGCTGCAATTTTAATTTTATAAGAACCCTTTTTTTCAGTTTCGTCAAAAATTTCTTGAATCTTTTGAACAAACTCAGCAGATTCTTCTGGTAAATATTGGCTACCTTGAGAGTTCAAGTCTTTTGTAGCGTTTTTAACTGAAATACCGTGACTTGATGTGATATATTCACCACCTACAAGGTCTAATTTAAATGCCAAGAAAGACGCTAACCAAATAGGAATAGTTTTCTTTTCAACTGGAACAAGAGTTTTGATACCTTGAGCAGCTTGAATTCTAGCGATAGCATCTAGGAATAAATCTGAATTATATCTAACTTCACGACCTGCAAGTTTAATGATTTGTTGGTTAGGATATTTTTCTTTTGCAACAAGAGCCTTTGCAAGAGTTGCCAAAACAATACCCACCAAGTTAATTGGAAAACGAGTATCTTGAGGATATAAAATATTTTGAGGGCCTCTGATACCTGCTGTTGAAACTTTTGCTTCTTTTGCATAATTTGCAAACCAATCTTTTAAATTTAAACCTTCTGGATTTGAAGTTTCATCATACGGATAAAGATGTTCTTTTTTCAAAGTAAAAGTAAATTCACCTTTATTTGAAAAATCCATTAAATTTAAGTCTTTAACATATTGAGGTGTTCTATCAT
>CAVFBQ010000137.1:3734-6478 GCA_963620455.1 uncultured Eubacteriales bacterium | reverse complement strand
CCTCATATTTCTTTCGTTTTTAATTTTATAATAGAAAAAATTTTTAATCAAGAACATGTTTTCACCCACGTTGACAAATCCTCTAAAAATACTACTGCCTATATGTTTTAGCCTGATATTATTAAGCCTTTTCATTTGAAATATTAGTCACCTAGCTAACGTAATACTAGACTAGTGGTTAATTACAAAAAGAAAGAAAATGTCTTTTAATAGAATTGTAATAAGAAAAGGAGAGTTAAAAAATGTCATTACCCCAAACAAAAACCATATCAGTAGTTATCGTCGAAGATTTCAAATTAACAAGAGTGGGCTTAAGATGCGCACTAAATGCCAATCCTGACATTGAAGTAATCGGCGAATGCGAAGATGCATTTGAAAGTTTAGATATAATAAGAAAACATAACCCAGATGTCGTTCTAATGGACCTAGGTCTACCAAAAATGAATGGTATTGAGGCAACTGTAAAAGTTAAAGAAATTAATCCAAAAATTAAAGTTATCGCATTAACTTCTCACGATAGAGAAGAAGAAGTCCTTGCAGCATTATCTTCTGGAGCAACAGCTTATTGCTTAAAAGATATTGACCCAATAAAACTTGCAGACGTCGTTAGAGATGTAGCAAAAGGTGTTTGTTGGCTTGACCCAGAAGTTGCACAAATGGCTCTAAACTCTTTTCCAAAAATTGAAAGCACTAGAATTTTATCAAACTCAATGTCACAAGAAGGACGAGTTCCACTAACAGAAAGAGAATTTGAAGTATTAAAACACTTAGTTATGGGCAAAAGCAACACAGAAATTGCCAAAGAATTAATCGTTTCTGTTCATACTGCAAAAGCTCACGTATGCTCAATTCTACAAAAGATGTGCGTAAGTGACCGCGTTCAAGCCGCTGTAAAAGCCGTAAAAGAAGGGCTTGTGTAAAAAATTATTAGCATATATTATTTGTTATTTCTTCTATGTACGAAAAAAGCGGGCGATGATTTCATCATCGCCCGCTACATTTTAAAACCTTATTTCTTTCTCTTTTTCTCGTTGTTCTTTCTCGCTTATGTTGAATGTTGTATTGTTGTTGAATGTTGAATGAGTACATTTTATTTATTAACAGATACGGTAATTTGTTATACTTCCAAAAGGTCAATGTCTAATCGTTTGTTTAACTTATTCGTGTTGTCGCAGGAGTAACGTCCTGCTCCACCTTTCGGGCTGGGTTCGCTTTCGCTCACGCGCGCCCTTCCGAAAAGTCAATTAATCAATATAGCAAGCCAAAACATCTTGACCTTGAGCTTTCATTTTTTTCAAAGCTCTTAATTCAGTTTGTCTAATGCATTCTTTTGTAACGCCATAGATGTTACCGATTTCTTCTAAAGTTCTTTTTGCCATGTTGCCTAAGCCGTAGCGCATTTTTACAACTTCTTGTTCACGTTCTTTCAATGTTGAAACAACCATTTCAATATCATTTTTCAAGCCTTCGTATTCAACTGCTGAATGTACGCTTGCTTTTTCATCAGCTAAAATATCTGCCAATGAAGTTTCTTTGCCGTTGTCATTTTCAAAACCGCCTTCTAAAGAAACTGATTTTGAATATGCAGCTAAGTATGTATCAATTTTATCTGCAGAAATATTCATTTTTTCTGCTACATCTTGAGTTCTAACTTGGCAATTGTATTCTCTTTCCATTTCTGATTTGATTTTAGAGAATTTTGACAATGTTTCTTGAATGTATACAGGAATCTTCATGCAGTGACCTTGTTCAGAAATAGCTTTGAACATAGATTGTTTAATCCACCAACTAGCATAAGTTGAGAATTTGTAACCTAATTTGTAGTTAAATTTTTCTGCTGCAATCATTAAGCCTAAATTGCCTTCTTGGATTAAGTCAACTAAAGGTAAGCTAGACATGTGAATTGCTTTTTTTGCAATCGTAATAACTAATTTTAAGTTAGCTTGAACTAATTGTTTTTTAGCTTCTTTATCACCTTCTTGAGCTCTTTTTGCAACAGCTTTTTCTTCTAATGGTGACAATGATTTGATTGAAGCTAATTCTCTAACATATAATGATAATGTTGTATCATTATCGCTAGCTAAAACTTCTGATTTTGCAGGGTTTGTAAAACTTTTTTTCATTTCAACAGGACAATTTTTCATAAGCATCTCTCCTCATTCTAATATTCAACTCTCATTTTATTCTCTTGGTTTTAATTCTTACTTTTATTTATAACGACGATTTTTAAAAAATCAACATTTTTGCATGACAAACTAAGCTATTAAAACATAATTTTTAACAGACGAACTAAACTGCACGAATCTTATTCGTACTTTCTCTTTTTTGTGGTGGTAATTAATAATAACAGACTTTTAAGATTTCTTATGCAATATCTCTTAACCTGCATAACGAAGTATATAATTTGTATATCTTTAGTATATCAGATTTATATAAAAATTTCAACCCTTTTATGAAGTTATGTTAAGATAAGTTTATTTTTTTCTTATTTTACTTAACATTTGTTAACAATAGAAGGACGTAAAAATTTTACCCCTTATTCTGTTACAATAGGGATTTTAGTCTTTTTTTACTTTCCTCTATTCGTGTAAAACAACATTGTCAAGAGTTGATTTTTTAACATCAATCACACGTTGATTTGAACTACCAACCCAATGTAAATTGTTGTCATTTAACTTTTGAATGAACTCACCGTCAATTAAAACATCAATATTTTTAATTCCGTCTAAATCGCAAATATCTTC
>CAVFBQ010000137.1:0-3724 GCA_963620455.1 uncultured Eubacteriales bacterium | reverse complement strand
GTATAAAGCCATACAGTTTTTTCAGGCAATTCATCTTTTATCTTTTTAATCAATCTAAAAACTTCTGAACGGTTATTTGGAAATAAAGGATCACCACCACTAAAAGTTATGCCAGAAATACTTGGAACCTTCAAAGCTTCAAATAATTCATCTTCAGCCTCTTGATCAAAAGGTAATCCACCTTTTTCGTCCCAAGTTATTGGATTTTGGCAACCTTTACATTTATGATTACAACCTGCAACCCAAAGTACAGTCCTCAATCCGTCACCATTTAGCATATCTTCTTTTGTAATATTATGGTAATTCATCAATCTCTTTCTAAATCCTATATTTTTATTATTATGGGTTTTGATTAAAAATCAAAACCCATTAAATATTACTTGCTGTTTTGCTCTGCTCGGGTGCTTACATACTTACTCTATCTTTAATTTCTTCCATTTTTGCTTCATTTAAGCGAGTATCACCTTTAACTCTTGAATATGATAAGTAGCCATTCATTCTGTCGATTTTTGTTAGGTTTTTGCTACCGCATTTTGGACAAACGTCCATATTCAATTCTTGGTGACCGCAATCATCACAGTATGAAAGTGATAGATTTACACCTTCGTAAAATCCTTTATCCATTGCTCTTTTAATCAAAGTTTCAATTGCTTTTGTATTATAAGAGATTGGATATTTTACGTATTGAATTTTACCGCCGTTTAATAATTCCCAGAAACGACCTTCTAAATCTTGTTTTTCTAAAGGTCCAATGTTTTCTGTAACGTGGCAGTGGAAACTGTTTGAAACATAACCTCTGTCTGAAACTTTTTCAACTACACCGTATTTTTTACGGAATTGTTTAACTTGTAAACCGCATAAGTTTTCTGCTGGAGTGCCATAAATTGCATATAAATTTCCATCTTCATCTTTGAATTGGTTTACTTTCTTGTTAATGTATTCCATGACTTCTAAAGCGAATTGACCGTCTTCGACTAAAGATTTTCCATTGTATAATTCTTGCAATTCGTTCAAAGCTGTAATACCGAATGATGCTGTTGAAGATTTCAAAATAGGTTTAATTTTGTCATGTAAACCTAAGTGACCGCCGTAGAAACCACCTTCGCAGAAGCCTAGAGGATTGATTGATGCTCTCATTTCGCCAAGGTAGTCATAAGTACGTTTATGTAAGTTTCTAATCATTTCCATATAGTAATCAAGAACTTCATAGAAATCTTTGCCTTCTTTTTGTGCTTTAGCATAAATCATTGGTAAGTGTAAACTGATTGCACCAATGTTGAATCTTCCAACAAATACGGGTTTGTCATTTTCATCAGCAGGTTTCATTCCGCCTCTTTCGTACCATGGAGAAAGGAAGGCTCTGCAACCCATTGGAGAGATTACTCGTTTATACTTTTTGTACATGCTTGCAATGTAACCTTCACCTGTCATTGACAACCAATCTGGATACATTGACTTTTTAGAACATTCTACACCTGCATCAAATAAGTCTTCTAACTTACCGCCTTTTCCGTGCAATTCTTCATCGTACAAGAATACAATTTTAGGGAATAATACAGGTTTTTTGTTATTCTTTTTGCCTTGACCTTCTTGTCTTACTTTTAACATCATTTTTGATGCCATTTTTTCAAACAATTCAGTACCAAGACCTAATGTCATTGTAATAAAAGGATAGTCACCACGACTAGATGCTACTGTGTTGAATTTGTATTCCCAACCTTGGAAACCATCGTGTAAATCTTTTTCTACATCTTTAATTGCTTCTTCTTTTGCTTTGTGAACATCAACACCCATATCAATATATCTTTGGTAATTTTTGTTAAATGTTTTTTGAGCAAATGGAGCTAAAATTTTGTCAACTTCTGGAACTGTAAAGCCACCATATTGTTGACTCGCAGCAGCCATAACGATATCACCAATTACATCGAATGCAACTTCTAATGTTTTTGGTTCGTTATACCACAAGTTACCCATTTCAAAACCGCCTTTTAAAACGTTTGCAACATCAAATAAACAGCAGTTCATAGTGTCACGTCTTGCTGACATATCGTGAATGTAGATATATCCGTCACGTGTTGCTTGTAATTCTGGTACTGTTAAAAAGAATTTTTTATATAATTCTTTATTTAATTGATTGAAAATCAATGAACGTTTTGTTGAAACCAGAGCTGAATCAGAGTTTGAATTTTCTTTATCTCCGATATACATAATTCTTTGACTTTCTTGGTAAACTTTATCAAGCATGTTTACAAAGTCGATTTTGTAATCTCTATAGTTTCTATAGCTTTTTGCAACTTTTGGATTTACATATTCTAAAGCGTTTTCTACAATGCAGTGCATTTTGAAGATTTCAATTTCGCTTTGACGTGATTCTAAAACACTCCAATTTACGTAACTGCAAATGTCTTCTAATTCTTTATCTGTAAATTCAACAAGCATTCTAGCTGCAGATTTTTTAACAGCTTTAACTACTTTTTGAACATCATAATCTTCTTTTGTGCCGTCTTTTTTAATAACTTTTATATTATTGACAGCTAGTTTTGATGCAATTTCAACTATCTTACTAACGGGTTTTACTGCGTTTAATGACTTCGGCTTTGTTATTGATGATGCAGCTTCGTTAATTTGTACAACTTTTCCATTCTCTAATTGTGGCATTAATTAATCTCCTTTTTACGAAAAGAAGGCAGAAATAGGATAAATTTCTATGCTCTTTTTGTTACGTTCCCGAATTCCTGTCCCTGAGGTATATCATACTACTTAAGTGCCGGCTATTACGGCTTCGGACCTGCCGATGAATTACACATCAAATTCCTTAAATACTACACCAATATTATAGCAAAAATTTTTAAGGCATGGAAGGTTTATTAACAAAATTTAATCTGTTTGATGTATTTAAATTTTAAATGTTTTTGGTATTTACAGACAGATAAAGGCTTGCAGATTAAGAAGTTTTGTAAAGTTGTTTTTGTATCTAATTTTGCCTACTATAAAATGGTTAAAGATCAATAAACTAGGCTCTTGGGTGGGCTTGCTCAAATACATCTTGCAAATGTTTCGTTGAAACATGTGTGTAGATTTGTGTATTTGATATACTAGCATGCCCCAAAAGTTCTTGTACAACTCTTAAATCTGCACCATTTTCAATCAAATGAGTTGCAAAACTATGTCGAAACATGTGTGGTGTAACGTGTTTTGGAAGTTCAATACTTTCAACCACACTATTTATAACATTTCTAACCGTTTTATTCTGTAATCTATATCCAGTATTGTTTATAAATACAGGAGTAGAATCTGTAATTGGTTCAAGCTGAAAACCTTTTGCAACAAGCGGTCTTGCTGTATTGATATAACTTTCCAAATATTTTTTAGCTTTATCTGAAATAAGTACAATTCTCTCTTTTGCGCCTTTACCAAAAACTGTAATTTCATTATTTTCTAAGTTTAAATCGCCAAAATTAAGCCCACTAAGCTCTGAAATACGCATTCCAGTCGCCCATAAAAGTTCCAAAATTGTACGGTTTCTATATCCAGCAGGAGTGTCTATTTTTATACCATTCATAATTTTTTCGACTTCTTCTATCGTCAAAAATTTTGGCAAAGATTTTGGACGCTTTGGCGCACTAAGATTGGTTGTTGGGTTTGTGTCAACTAATCTTTCTCTATATAGATATTTATAAAAAGTTCTGATTGATGCAATTTTTCGAGCAAGAGTCGTCTTTTT
>CAVFBQ010000136.1:0-3843 GCA_963620455.1 uncultured Eubacteriales bacterium | reverse complement strand
TTCAGAATTGTGTATGAACCAATTATTGCAAACAAACAGTTAGCAAGAATTATCAATCAATTTGAAGAAAATTTACCAAAAGATTTGTTTATTCAAGGCGAAATGCCTAAAAACTTTGTAAGTGACTTTATTTATGATTACTTAAATTATGTAATTTACAAGTTCTTGGGTATTAAGGCTTATAAATTCAAAGATATTAAATCAGGCACTTACCTAATTAAGGATTTGGAACAAAAATCTTTAATGAAGGGTAACGATTATGCTGAAAACTTTGCTCAATGGTTTGATGAATTGTATTTAGGCAAATATGATGTTATTCCATTTTTCAAGGTTAACAAAATTTCTGATGAAATGTTCCAATTAAAAGTTCATATCAAAAATAGAAAAACTGGTGAAGAAGCTTTAATTGATGATTTATACACTAAAGACGAAGTTTTCGGTGTAAATTCATCAGATATTGCAAAAATTGTTGAAAAACAATTGAATTATGCAAATCGTTATATGCCAGAATTAGAAACTTTATTTGAAGATGAAGACAAATTAGCTTTAGATTTGAACCTAGGCGAAGTTTACAAAATAATTACTCAAACTGCATATTATCTACAAAAAGCACAAATTGAAGTAATTTTACCTGAAGAACTTGTAAACGTAATTGTTCCAAGAGCATCAATTAACGCTAAAGTAAAGGCTTCTCGTTCAGGCGACTTGTTGGATATTTTCAATACAACATCTTCAAGTGCAATTTCTTTAGATGATATTTTAGACTTTTCTTATGAAATTGCATTAGGTAATGATAAATTGTCATTGGAAGAGTTTCAAAAATTGGTTAAAGATTCTCAAGGTCTTGTAAAATATAAAGATAAATACATTCTTATTGACCAAGACGAAAGCAAAAAAATCTTTGAAAAGATTGCAAAAGCTGATCATAGCAAGATGACTAGAATGAAATTAATTCACGCATCAATGTCAGGTCAATTGGAAGACTTTGATTTTGATTATGATGAAGCGTTTGCAAACATCTTGAAAGATTTTACAAAACCAGTTGAAGTTGAACCACCAAAAGGTTTGAAGGGTGAACTTAGACCATACCAACAAACAGGTCTTAAATGGTTATGGACAAATGTTTCAAAAGGTTTTGGTTGCTGTATGGCAGATGACATGGGGTTGGGTAAAACTATCCAAGTTATTAGTTTGATTTTGAAACTTAAAGAAGAAGAAAAACTTAAGAAACCAGTTCTTGTAGTATGTCCAACAACCTTGATGGGTAACTGGATGAAGGAATTACAATTGTTTGCTCCAGATCTAAAGGCTACAACATACCACGGTTTGGATAGACAATTGAATACAGATGTTGATATTATTCTTACAACTTATGCAATCATGAGAATTGATATTGAAGAATTGAAAAAACAACAATGGGGTATGATTATTGTTGATGAAGCTCAAAATATCAAGAACCCTGATACTGCTCAAACATTAGCTGTTAAGATTTTGAAATCAGATATTAAGATTGCAATGACAGGTACTCCAGTTGAAAATAGATTAACTGAATTGTGGAGTATTTTCGACTTTATTAATGCTGGGTACTTAGGTTCTTTAAAAGAGTTTCAAAAGAGTTATGCTATTCCAATTGAAAGATTTAAAGAAACTTCTCGTGCAACAAAATTGAAGATGTCAGTATCTCCATTTGTTCTAAGACGTTTGAAAACAGACAAGCACGTTATTTCAGACTTACCTGAAAAAATGGTACTTAATGATTACTGTTACTTGTCTAAGAACCAAGCTGTTCTTTACGAAAAGACTTTGAACGAAATGATAGAAAAGATAAGCGGATTTACAGGTATCAACAGACGTGGCAATATCTTCAAACTTATTACCGCTCTAAAACAAATCTGCAACCACCCTTACCAATTCTTGAAGTCAGGTGATATGAACAAAGAATCTTCAGGTAAGATGGAACAGTGTATTCAATTGGTACAAAGTATTATTGATAATGATGAAAAGACATTAATCTTTACTCAATATAAAGAAATGGGTGATATTTTAACTCACGTAATTGAAGAAGAATGTAATACAACTCCATTATTCTTCCACGGTTCATTGAACGTTAACCAACGTGAAGAAATGATTAACAAATTCCAAACAGACTCAGATACAAGAGTTATGATATTGTCATTAAAAGCTGGTGGTACTGGTTTGAACTTGACTTCTGCAACTAATGTTATCCACTATGACTTGTGGTGGAATCCAGCGGTTGAAGATCAAGCAACCGACCGTACATACCGTATTGGTCAAGACAAAAATGTTATGGTACACAGACTTATTACTCTTGGTACTTTTGAAGAAAAAATTGATGAAATGCTTAAATCTAAGAAAGAACTTGCAGATTTGGCAGTTTACGAAGGCGAAAAGATTATTACAGAACTTTCAGACGAAGAAATCTACGAAATCTTTACACTTTCAGCATAATTTCAACAAAGGATTTAAAAGGGCGGGTTTGTTTCGCAAACCCGCCCTTTTAATTAATATTTTTCTATAAAATCAATTGCCTGTTCTTTCGTTATAATATCTCCGTTAAATTGAGCTTCTTTTAACGCATAAACAATTTCGCCAAGTTCTTTAGAAGGTTTTATGTTTTTTATTTTCATAATTTCTTCACCTGAAAGTAATTTTGGCAAAGGTTTTAGAGTATCTTTAACTTCAAGATAATATTTTAAAAGAGATTGAAGTCCTGTGATGTTGTTTTTTACAATTTCATCTGTAATTGCCTCTCCACGTGCCGAAAGCCTATCAGACATTGCTACAATAATGTTGTCGATTACATTGTCACCCATTCTGCGAATATATCGCATTTTTGTTTTATCGGAAAGTCCTTCTGTAACAACGATGTTAGAAGGATAGATATGATATCTAATCATTGCTTCAATGTATTCAATTTGTTTTTTAGAAAATTTTAGATTACGCAAAATGGGCTTGCACATTTCAGCCCCAGCAAGTTCGTGTTTGATGAAACGGTGTCTGCCTGTGTCTTTCTCAATCGTCCAACAAGAAAATTTGCCTATATCGTGCATAAATCCTGCTAATTTTAAGTGCGCAAGTCGAGTAAATCCTCCGAAATCAACCCTATCAAGGTGAGTTTTAACTTCTTTATTTGCAATTTTATAGAAATTTTGAATTTGTCTAACTGTTTCAATTGAATGCCCAATTAAAGGTAAATGGTGGTGACAGTTTGGTGGAACTTTTTTTACATCGTTGAAAATTGGTAAAATTTCACATAATAGTTCTGCCCTATTCAAGTTTTCAAGCGCTTTTACTGTGTAATCTCCACTAAAAAGTTTCATTAATTCGTAATTAATGCGCTCTTTTGCAGGGTTGTTAATTAAACTCTTATGTTTTTTTACTATCTCAATTAAGTTTTCATCAATATCAAACCCAGTTACTGACTGAAATCTAAATATTCTAAGCAACCTTAGAGGATCGTCAACAAGGTTCTGTTCAGAGATTATGTTTATTTTTTCCTCTTTTATATCACCAAATCCATTAAATAAATCAATAAATTTATCATCTTGTAGGTCATAAGCTATAGCGTTCATTCTAAGGTCGCGACGTCCTAAATCCATTTTAAGATTATTTCCGATTGGATTTGTAATATCAATGAAATTAATTTTGTCTTTTAAAACTAATCTATAAATATGGTTAACTTCATCAAGTGGAATATATGTCGCATCAAGCTCTTTAGCAAGATCTTGTGCAAAGCTTTTGGCATCTTTATCAACTACAATAATGTCTTTGTCGTGGTTTTCTTTTCTAAAACAAAAATCACGTATGACACCGCCAATGAGC
>CAVFBQ010000135.1:0-5412 GCA_963620455.1 uncultured Eubacteriales bacterium | reverse complement strand
GTTCTACGTTTACCACGTCTAGTGCCACCTTTTTCATCTTTTGATGATTTAGCTTTGATGTTTTCATCAGCTTTTTCGCCTGGCATTAAGTTTCCTTTGAATACCCAAACTTTTACGCCGATTTTCCCCATCATTGTATCTGCTTCTGCGAAACCGTAATCAACATCAGCTCTTAATGTTTGAAGAGGAATTCTTCCTTCTTTTGCCCATTCAGAACGAGCGATTTCAGCACCGCCTAAACGACCTGATACCATAACTTTGATACCTTGTGCGCCTGAACGCATTGTTCTTTGCATAGCTTGTTTCATTGCTCTTCTGAATGCTACACGTTTTTCAAGTTGTTGAGCAATCGCTTCTGATACTAATTGAGCATCTGCATTGATTCTAGCAACTTCTACTACATTCAAAATTACTTGACGGTTAATGTATGCAGAAATTTCTTTTTTCAATTCTTCAATACCTTGACCGTTACGTCCAACTACAATACCAGGTTTTGCTGTTACTACTGTAATTGTTGTGTTTTGAGCTTTTCTTGCAATTAATATTCTTGATACACCTGCTGTGTATAATTTTTTCTTAACGAATTTTCTGATTTTAGCGTCTTCTGCTACAAATTGTCCGTATTCTTTAATTTTAGCGTACCATGAGCTTACCCAAGGTTTAATTACGCCTACTCTAAATCCGGTTGGATGTGTTTTTTGTCCCATATTATCTAATTCCTATTTTACTGTGTCGCTAACTTTTAATGTTAAATGTGATGTACGTTTCATTCTTGAGTACATACGACCTTGTGCTCTTGGTCTTGCTCTTTTGTAAGTAACGCTTTCGTCTGCAAAAATTTCTGAAATTTTTAATTGTTCAGGATTTACACCGAATTGTTCTTTAGCATTTGCCACTGCAACTTTTAAGTTCTTTTCAACAACTCTTGCTGCAAAGTATGGCATAAAACGTAACATGTCTTGTGCGTCAATGACTTTTTTGCCACGAACTTCATTGATTACTCTGCGAAGTTTGCGAGCTGTCATTTTAATATTTGATTGTTTTGCTTTAGCTTCCATTGTTTTTATCCTTTTAAGTTAATTTTATTTACCAATTCAGCCTATTTTTTAGCTGTTTTATCTGCTGCGTGACCTCTGAATAGTCTTGTTGGTGCGAATTCGCCCAATTTATGACCAATCATTTGTTCAGTTACATATACAGGAACGTGAGTTTTTCCGTTATGTACAGCGATTGTGTGTCCTAACATGTCAGGACTAATCATTGAAGCTCTTGACCAAGTTTTAACTACTTTCTTTTCAGAATTTTCATTCATCTTAGCAATTTTCTTAGCTAATGCTTCTTCGATATATGGTCCTTTTTTTAATGAACGTGCCATTAATATATTCTCCTTTTAATTGTTATCTTTTTATCTTGCACTTACGTTATTTTGTTCTTCTTCTTACGATTAATTTGTTAGAAGCTTTATTAGACTTACGAGTCTTATAACCAAGTGCTGGTTTGCCCCAAGGTGTTTTAGGGTGTCCGCCTGGACCTGTTTTACCTTCACCACCACCGTGTGGGTGATCACATGGGTTCATTGTTACACCACGTACAGTTGGTCTTACGCCCATATAACGTTTACGACCTGCTTTACCAATGTGAACGTTTTTGAATTCAGAATTGCCCAATGTACCGATTGTTGCCATACATTCTTTTCTTACCATTCTCATTTCACCTGAAGGTAATTTAACTGTTACGTAGTTGCCTTCTTTAGCCATTAATTGTGCTGAGTTACCAGCTGAACGAACCATTTTAGCACCTCTGCCTGGTTCTAATTCGATATTGTGAACGATTGTACCTAGAGGAATCAACTCTAATGGTAATGCGTTACCATTTTGAATTGGAGCTTCTGGTCCTGATACGATTACATCGCCAACATTTAAACCTTCTGGTGTTAAGATATATCTTTTTTCACCATCTGCATAGAATACTAATGAAATTCTTACGTTTCTGTTTGGATCGTATTCTACTGATTTAACTGTTGCAGGTACACCGAATTTTTCTCTTTTGAAGTCAATCACTCTGTAGTGTTTTTTTACACCGCCGCCCTTGTGACGACATGTAATTCTACCTGTGTTGTTACGACCTGCAGTCTTTTTAATTGGTTTTAATAAAGACTTTTCAGGTGTTGATGTAGTGATTTCTTGATAATCACTCTTTGTCATACCTCTTTGTCCCGGAGATGTCGGATTAATTTTTCTGATAGCCATTTTTATTTATCCTTTTATACTATATTTCTACAAGTTCTTTAATTGGATCGCCTTCGATTGTTACGATAGCTTTTTTAGATGAATCAGTTCTGCCAAATTTGTATCCCATTCTTTTTGAGTGAGATGGCATATAAACTGTTCTTACTTTTTTAACTTTTCTTCCAGGAAAAGCCATTTCAATAGCTTGAGCGATTTCAACTTTTGTTGCATCCATGTTTACTTCAAAAGTATATTGACCGTCTTGCATTGCTTTATATGATTTTTCTGTAATGATAGGTTTTTTTACGATATCATATAATTTTTCTTGGTTTGTTCTTGATGTACTCATTTTTTATTTTCCTTTTCTTCTCGGATTAGCTTAATTTTTCTGTAATTTCGTTTACAGCAGCTTCTGTAATTACTACTGAATCCGCTTCTAGTAAATCTTTTACATTTAAGTTTGTTGGTAACAATAGTTTTACGCTTGGAATATTTCTTGAAGCTAATGCTAAGTTTTCGTTTTCATTAGCTCTGTAATCAGCGATAACTAAGATTTTACCTGCTACTTTTAATGAGTCCAATACTGACATCATTAATTTTGTCTTTGGTTCTGCGATACCTGAGAAATCTTTAACAACTACTAATTGTTCATTTCTAGCTGATAATGCAGATTTTAATGCAAGTTGTCTTGCTTTTTGTGGCATTGAGAAAGAGTAATCTCTTGGTTTTGGTCCGAATGAAACACCACCACCAGCGAATAATGGAGATCTTAATGAACCTGCTCTTGCTCTACCAGTACCTTTTTGTTTCCAAGGTTTACGGCCACCGCCTCTAACTTCAGCTCTTGTTTTTGAACAAGCTGAACCTTGTCTTGCGTTATTTAATTGACGTCTTAATGCTAAGTGCATTACGTGTAAATTTGGTTCTACACCAAAAACGCTTTCATTTAATGAAATTGCACCAAGTGATTCACCTGTTGTGCTTAATATTTCTTTTTCTTGTGTTTTTGCTTTTGCCATTTTTATATGTCCTTATCTTGTATTATTCTTGTTTATCAGAGTGTAAATTATACATTCCATTTTGTTCTTGAAGGAACGATTGTTACTAATTTGCCTTCTGAACCAGGTACTGAACCTTTGATTAAGATTAAGCTGTTTTCTGAATCAACTTTTACTAATTTTAATTTAGTAATTGTAACTCTTTCGTTACCCATGTTGCCAGCCATTCTTTTACCTTTAATTACTCTTGATGGAGTTGTACCTGCACCAATTGAACCAGGTTCTCTGTGGTTTTTAGAACCGTGAGCCATTGGTCCTCTTGAGAAGTTGTGTCTTTTTACTGTACCTTGGAATCCTTTACCAATTGATGTACCTGTTACATCAACTTTTTGAACATCGCTTAATACAGATAATTCGATTTGTTGACCTACTGTGTAATCTTGTGGATTGTCAACTCTGAATTCTTGTAAGTGACGGAAGTTTTCTAATTTGTTTTTTGCAAAGTGACCAATTTGAGCTTTTGTCAAATGTTTTTCTTTTGCTGCTACTGTACCTACTTGAATTGCATTATAACCGTCTGTTTCAACAGTTTTTACTTGTGTAACCACGATTGGGTCTACTTTTATTACGGTAACTGGAACTGCCAAACCTTCTTCGTTGAAAATTTGAGTCATTCCGACTTTCTTACCTATCACACCAAGTGTCATGATTTTTTCCTTTCTTTTTTGGAGCTTAAAAGTATTAACTTTTAGTCCGTCTGCTTGCGAGCGCTACGTTGCTTTTGTGCCTCTTACCTTTTACCCTTTTAGAGTCGTAGATCGCATTATATTGCATAATGCTTATTTAATTTTTGACAGGGAACGAAATTATAGTTTAACTTCGATATCTACACCTGCTGGTAAATCTAATCTACTCAACTCTTCAGTTGTTTGTTGAGTTGCTTCGTAAATATCGATAATGCGTTTGTGTGTTCTCATTTCAAAGTGTTCACGAGATTTTTTATCTACGTGTGGTGAACGCAATACACAATAAATACGTCTCTTTGTAGGTAAAGGAATTGGTCCTGCAACTTTTGCGTCTGTTCTTTTTGCTGTTTCTACGATTTTGTCAGCTGATACGTCAATTAATTTGTGATCGTATGCTTTTAAACAAACTCTAATTCTTTGTCCTGTTGCCATTTTTCTTTTTCCTTTATACTTCTGTAACCCTTCTGGTTACTCTATTTCTACTTACACAACCTCATGGCTTTAAGCCACTCGGCTAAGTGTGTAAAAAAATCATATAGCAAACAAATTTTACTGTCAACACGGTTATTTTTAGTTTGTATAGATTTCTTAATAATTTTGTTAATAAAAAATCCGAGAAAAATCTCGGATTTTTTTATTAAAATTTTAGCCCATTTCTTACATGAATTTTGTACATTGGAAACTCGTCTACATTCTCCATAAAGTGCGCAAAATCTATGTCGCTACGCTTTTTCACGAAAAACAAGTTTTTTATAACATTGCTTTTATTTGGAGTTTCTAGCGTATAACGATAAAAATATTTGTCTGTATCATTCAACAATAAATATCTTTGTTTTTTGAAAGGTCTTTTACGAACTGTTAATTCATTATTTTCGTTAAATTGTGAAATATAAATTATTTTTGGACGCTTGAAGATTTCTTTTATAAAACCTTCTTCAAGTGGAACTTCTATAAACTGCTTATTTCTGTGGTTATAAACTATTTCATAAAATTTCAAATCAAAAATATGGTAAGTTATTAAGCGACCTTTGTATAGAAATTCGTAATTTGAACCAGCTGGGGTGTAAACATCATACATGGGTGAAACGTATTCTGAGTAACTGCCAGAACCTTCCGAAACTCTGCGTGTAACTTCTAAAATGCATTTTTTCTTTTGGTTAGGACGTTGGTAATACCATTTGTCAGAGCAGAAGGAATAATATATCATTTGTCCGTCAGAAACACCTGAATAAACCTCATCTAAGACTTTTGCATATGCAGGAAGTAAAGTCATCAAGGCTAAAACTGCAAATACAGTTAAAAAGTTTTTAAAATTAAGCATGTTTAGACATTACCTTTATGAAGTTAGCAATTGAGCGGTCATAAGAGGCTTCACCCGCCGCTGTGAAAAAGCACCCTGGAATTTGACCTTTTTCTCTGTGATGTCTTACACAATCACAA
>CAVFBQ010000134.1:0-5919 GCA_963620455.1 uncultured Eubacteriales bacterium | reverse complement strand
GAATACAAAACACAATAAAGAAAGTGCTGTTAATAAATTTTGATGATGATAAGAAAACCTTTACGGGTTCTGGAATATTTAATTTATCCATTTATATTTGTACCTATATTTAACACGTTTATTTATATTATTTTAGTACATATTTAAAATTTTGCAAATATTGCATCAACATTCTTTAAATATGCCGAAACGTCAAAACATTCCGCAATTTCTGTCGGTGATAATTTTGATGTAACTCTTTCATCAATTAGAAGATTTTGCTCAAAATCTCCATTGTTGTCTATTGCTTTTAGCGCGTTTTGTTGCACAATTTCGTATGCTTCTTCACGCGACAAGCCTTTTTCCGTAAGCGTTAACAAAACTTTTTGTGAAAATACCACGCCACCATAAAGTTTTGTGTTACGTTCCATATTTTTTTCATAAACGACTAAATTTTCTAAAACAGAGTTAAATCTTGTTAGAATAAAGTCGATTAAAATTGTGCTATCTGGAAAAATTATGCGCTCTGCAGAGCTGTGTGAAATATCTCTTTCGTGCCATAAAACAACATTCTGCATTTCAGTCGTAGCGTTGCCTCTAACAACTCTTGCTAGTCCGCATAAGTTTTCACACAAAACTGGGTTTCGTTTGTGAGGCATTGCAGAAGAGCCTTTTTGATGAGCTAAAAAGCCTTCTTGCACCTCAAAAATTTCAGTTCTTTGTAAATTTCTAATCTCTGTTGCAAATTGTTCTACAATTGTTGCAATCATTGCCAATTCATTCATGTACCTAGCATAAACCTCTCTTGCAATAACTTGAGTAGAAATTTTAGCAGGTTTCAAACCTAAATTTTCACAAGTAAGTGTTTCAACCTCCATTGGTACATTGCTATAAGTTCCAACAGGTCCTGTAATTTGTCCCTTTGAAATATCTTCTGTTGCAATTAAAAAGTTTTTGTATGCTCTTTCAAAAGAATCCACCCAGTTCAAAAGTTTTATACCAAAAGTTGTAACCTCTGCATGTATTCCGTGAGAACGTCCTATACAAACGGCGTCTTTGTACTTTTTAGCCATAGATTTTAAGGTTACAATAACCTTTACTAAATCATCAGAAATAATCTGCGAAGCGTCTTTTATTTGAAGCGCATAAGCTGTATCAATTACGTCAGAACTAGTTAAACCCTTGTGCATATATTTTGCATTTTCGCCTAAACCTTCGTTGACACAGGTTAAAAACGCAATTACATCGTGATGAACTTCTGCTTCAATTTCATCAATACGTTTTAAATCGAATTTTGCATCGCGCTTGATTTGCTCTAACGCATCAATTGGAATTTCACCCATTTGAGCGTAAGCCTCACATACAGCAAGCTCAACCTTTAAATAATATTCAAACTTGGATTGCATTTCCCAAATTTGTTTCATTTTATCTAAACAATAACGATTAATCATAACCTAATTCTATCATGAAAAGAGAAAAAGAGAATTTGCAGTTAAACCTCTAGCCCTCAAATCCGTATGAATAGTTCAAACCAGCATGGGTACTGAAAAGGCAATTTTTATTCCCCAAAATACTTTATATATGTACAGAGAGTAAAGAGGATTATTAAAATGGCTTTAGAATTTTCATCATACGCTTCAAATCCATTCAGCAAAAAAGAAAATGCTGGCGAAGCTAAAATTGCTGAAATGAAAAAAGAACAAGAAGCTAGACGCTCTGAATTAAACGAAAAAGCAGACACTTACGAAGCAAAATATAAAGAACAATTAAAAGCATACAACAAAGCTGCATCTGTATTTTTAATGGAACGTTCTAAATTCAACAGTTTAGACAAAACTGATGCTAAATACGAAGAAAAAGAAAAAGAATACAAATTAGCAAAAAAAGAATTTACAACAAGCAGAAACAAAAAAGATTTACAATTAGATTTATACCTATTCCACGCTAATAACGCAAACAAAGCAAGCAGAATTAACATTCTTGACTTAGCTTAATCTTCAAATTTTGTTACATGCGTAAAATAAGGTGTTGATTTTTTTTCTTGACATACTATCATAGACTTGAGAAACAGATTTTTTAGAAATAAAGGAAAGTCGGAATATGTCAATTAACTTAGAAAACAAAAAAGAAATTGTTAAAAAATTCGGTGCTAATGAAAAAGACACAGGCTCAGCAGAAGTTCAAATCGCTATGCTTAGCAAAAAAATCACTGATTTAACAGAACACATGAAATTGAACAAAAAAGATTTCTCTACAAAACGTGGTTTGTTAATGATGGTAGGTAAAAGAAAAAGATTATTAGCATACTTAAAAGATATCAACTTAGACGGCTACAGAGCTTTAGTTAAAAAACTAAAATTACGTGGCTAATCTTTAGGCGCAAGATTTATAAAACTAAAAACAAACTCTCACATTCTCTGAGAGTTTGTTTTTCTGCGTCTTTTATACTATTTTAAACCTTTTGTGGCAAATCAAGCAACTTGCAAATCTTTTTCTAATTCTTTTACAAGATTGTCGTTGTTTGCTTTTTTAGCGTATGAAATGGCTTTTTGAATTAAGTTTTTACCCTTGTCCATTCTTTGATAATCTTGCATTAATTCGCCCGCTTTTTTGTAATTTATGGCAACTTTTTCATCAGAACCAGCTTGTTTATAGTTTTTTACTGCATCTGAATAATAACGCATAGCTTTTTCAGGCTTATTAAATTTGTTGTAAGCATTTGCAATTGAGCTTGAAACATAACCTTTAACAGATGCGTCTTTGCTTTCTTCTGCAACTACTTTTGCATCCTCGTAAACGTTAAACGCTTCTTTGTCGTATTTATCAGAATACATGTTTCCGATTTTTGTCAAAGATTGAGTTTGCGCTTTGAAGTTGTCAGTTTCACCGGCAAAAGAAATTGCCGCCATATAGTGTTCAATTGCAGGTTTGAATTGTTTTACATCGTCGTAAATTTGAGCCATTGAATAGTGAGCTTTAACTTTTACGTTGTTGTCTGTTGTTGTTTCAATCGCTTTGTTGTAATTTTCTAAAGCTCTTGGTAAATCGTCATCGTGATCATAAACTTGAGCCACTTCAAAGATAATTTTTGCTTGAGATTCTTTGTCCCCAAGTTCAATTGAGCGGTTAATTGCTCTTTGGAAGGTTGATAGAGCAGTAACGCTGTCTTTCGCTTTTGATGCTGATTTGCCGTCCTTGAATAGTTGTTTTAATTCACTATCCATTTTTGACTTTTTAGGTTCAGCATTTTGAACTTGTTGAGGTTGCGCTTGTTCTGTACCTTCTGCCTTTTTATTATCTTCAGGCATTTTAACTAGGAAGGCTTCGTTAACATCTTCTGTGTTATATTTGTAATCAACTTGTTGCAAGAAAATTGCTTCAACCCAATTTTCAACAACTTTTGAATCTTTGTTTAATGTGTCTGAAATATACTTGTCCAAAAGTCCAGCTGCATTACGCAAATTTGATTGTACAGCTTTAACGTTTGGAGTATCTTTTTTTGTAGTTTTTTCAACTAAACCTAAGTAAGTATCTACTTCTTCGTAAATATCTTCGGGAGTTCCGATAGCCTTTGCGGTATTTTTAAAATCACCAATTACTTGAGCGATATTAATCTTAGGGCTAATCATTTTAGATGAGCTAGAAACGCCTTGAGTTGCTTGCGTACCTTGAGTTTGAACTGGTCGTTGAACTCCGCCCATAGGTCTTACGCCAGCCATTTGACCAGCACCCATTGAGCGATTCATACCAACACCCATTTGATTATTCATCGGACGTTGCATTGGTCTTGACATAGAGCGAGCCATTTGCGAATTTTGAACTTGATTGTTGTAGGCATAATTATTACCGCCAACATTTGGATTTTTAGGGTGTTTACCGTTTTGTAAATCTTCAACGTATTTCAAGCCACGACTTTGAGCAAGGTGTGAACCTTGTTTTGCTTCGCCTTCGGCTTCATTGGCTTTCTTTTTAGCCTCGTCATCCTCGTTGCGCTTAATTATTTGATTATTTTTAGGTGTAAGTTGTGGTCCAACTCTTAATGATTCAAACAATTTATATATCCTCGCTCCAATTACATTTTACAATATAGACATAGTTTTAATGAACACTCTCATTGAAATTTCATATTTCTGTATGACTTGTTTAATGATAAATTTAAAAAAGTCATAAAAATTTAAACAAACTTAACCAAATATTTTACGGATTTGAATAAATGTTGTATAATTTAGAAACAATATCGAGGGCAATCTATGGGTATATTTGACAAATTTAAAGAATTTACAAACCAAGTTAGTGAAATTGAAAACCACTTGTATAGTGGCAAAAAAGATTTTTTGGAAATATATGAACGTAACGCACAACTTGAACAAGAGATTGAAGAACGTACAAATGAGTTGAACGAAGCAAACCGCCGTATGTTGACGTTGCAACATATTTGGGAAATGATGAATTCTTCAAAACCACTTTCAAGTATCCTAGATACAACAGTTAACAACCTTCAAGGCGAATTGGGTTATTTGCATTCTTGCATTTTGCAACGTCGTAATGATGAAAACGGCGAATATTTCACTGTTATGGCAAGTTCAAACGGAAACCTTTTTGACGAAATTAACCAACATCTTGAAACACCAATAAACACTCAACGTATGAATTTTGAACAAGCATCAATAATCAAGGCTGTTTTAAGAAACAAGGAAATTCTACAAAGTACAGATTTGAGAGCTGGCTTAAATTCTATCGCGCCAGATTTACCAGAGGACAAGGTTGAAGAATTACTTAGTGAAACCTCTTGTCGCTCATTTATGCTAGTTCCACTTTCAAAAATGAATCACTTTGGAGTTCTAATCGTTCTATCTCAAAGACTTGAGGCAACAGAAGCTGAGTTAGATTTCTTAAACATTTTTGCTCAACAAATTGAACTTGCAATCACAATTGCAGACCTGTTCCAAATGGTTAGAGAACAAGCGGTTACAGACCCATTGACAACTTTATACAACCGTCGTTATTTTGAAGATTCTATCGAAAAAGAATTTACTCGTGCGAACCGCCAAAAACAACCGTTCTCAATTATCGGTATTGACTTAGACCACTTGAAACAAATTAACGATAAATACGGTCACGTTTACGGCGACTTGGCAATTAAACAAATTGCAAGCGTATTAAAACAAAATGCTCGTTCTATTGACGTTCCAGCTCGTATTGGCGGCGAAGAATTTGACGTTCTTCTTCCTGGTATTGATTCTAAAGGTGCAATGATTGCCGCAGAACGTATCAGAAAAGCGATTGAAGCAACTCCGATTGAAACAGTCGGCACAATCACAGCAAGTTTGGGCGTTGCAACCTTCTTAGAACACGCAAATAACGTAGAAGAATTGATGGAGCTTGCAGACCAAGCAATGTATTATTCAAAACGTAACGGCAGAAACCAAGTTACGCTTGCAACTCCGATTTCAGAAGTTTCATGGCAAGAGGTTGCACTCAACGCGTTTAACGATATTCTTGCAACAGGCAGAATTAACGTTTCAGACGAAGTTAAACAAGATTTGACCAAAAAATTGCAAATGGCAATCGAACAAAATTCAAATCCAAAAGACACTTTATATTCGGTTGCAGACACACTTGCAACCACTTATAACCCATTGCATACGCTTGGTTCATCAAAATCAAAAGTTGTTATGGCAACAACACTTGCAAGACGTTTTGAGCTTGAAAAAGATGATGCCGATAAACTTCGTGTAGCAATGTTGTTGTATGATGTAGGTAACTTGATGTTGCCACAAGAAATTTTGCAAAAAGACGGCCCATTGACAGATGAGGAACGCGCTTATATCGAAAACCACCCTCGTTTGGCTGCTCACGACTTGTTAGAACCAATTTCAAACGTAAAAGATATTATCCCAATTATTGAAAAACACCACGAAAATTGGGACGGTTCTGGCT
>CAVFBQ010000133.1:0-5291 GCA_963620455.1 uncultured Eubacteriales bacterium | reverse complement strand
GGCGGCGACGCAGTCGCGTCGCCGCCTTTTCTAAACTTATTAAGCTTGTATTTGCATTGTTTTAACTTTATCATCCGTAGAGTATTGTGGGCAATATGTAGCTAAATCGTTGTATTTGATTGTAATTCTGTTGTCTTTTGGCATTGAGAAATCAACTGTACCCTTTTTAGTTAAGTAATCAGTAAAGATTTCTTGTTGCTCACCAACTTTTTCTGCAGTTGCTTTGTATTTGTCTAAAATTGGTTTTGAGTAATCTGCACAGAATAAGTATGAATCGAATGCAACTTTTACTTTCTTGTCATTGCTTGGATTTTTAGTATCGATTGTAGCTGTAACGTTGCCTTTTTCATCTGTTAATTCTAATTTTGTTAATGGAGTTTTACCACCAGCTTGGTCGATAGTGTATTTCATGCCTGCAGTTCTTAATAATGGAGGATCAACTTCACCGAAAACTTTAGCAGATGTAGCATTTAATAAGTCTACAACTTCTTTTTCAGTCATTTCTGCTGCAACATAAGAACTGTTGTATGGTAACATTTCATATTTTAAATTGTAGTTAGAAATTTCATTATTAGCACCACCTTTAACTGTGTTTGTTGCAAATAATACAGCTTGAACGCCTTGAGATTTACCTTTTTCTAATACAGCATCCGCTAACATATTGTGAACTGGATTTTCTCTGTATCGTTCTTCAAATTCGCATTCTGGGTCATAACCGTTAGTAACGTTTGCCAAGTGTTGTTTAGAACCTAAAGTTTCAACCATTAAATTGTTTACTTTTTTATCTTCAACAAAATCTGCAACATTTGCTAATTGGTTTTTGATTGAATCAGTTTTAATAACACCGTTTTTATCAAACACTACATCTAAAAAACCAACATTTTGGTTCAATTTACCAGCCTGCGTAATAATTACAGGTTCGCCTCTTTTTGATTTAACCAAGTTTAATTTATGAGTGCCACCTTTATCTTCTGATTGAGCGCCTTCAATTGTTGCGTGAGAGTGACCGCCGATGATGATATCAATACCTTCTGTTTCTCTTGCAACTTTAAGATCAGCATGTTCGCCGTAACCTAAATGAGATAACAAAATAATTTTATTAATACCTTGTTTTTCTAAGTTTTTAGCTTCTTCGTTTATAGCTTTGATAGTTTTATCAATATCTTTAACTCTAACACCAGCTTTTGCATCTTCTGTAATACCAACTTCAGCATCAAATGGAGAAGCGCCAATTACTGCAAATTTATGACCACCTTTCATAAATACAGCAGATTTAACTAATTTTTTGTCTGCAATTCTGTCTTTTAACGGACAATCTTCACCAATTTCTAAATTGGCTGAAACAGCTTTTGCATCAATATTTTTTAAATTTTCTGCTAAACCTTTAGAGCCTGGAGTAAATTCGTGATTACCTAAAGTTAACGCATCAAACTTCATCATATTCATAACTTTTGAAATAAGTCCGATTCGTTGTTTGTCTTTACCATAGAAACAATCACCCGCTGTCAAAGCTAATGTTGAATTATCCTTGTTAGATTTTTCAAACGAATCTTTTGCCGATTTTAATTTAGATAGACGGTTAATGTCACCGTGCATGTCATTTGTGTAAAATACGCTTAACTGAGTTTCGCCAGCTTTTGTATTTGCCACTTGAGGCTTAAAAAATTTGTTAATACTTGTCATTTTAAAAATCTCCTATATATGAGTCGATATATTAATAAAGTCATTAAATCGCATGAAATTGCCCTTTATGTAAACCATGTTAACAAATTTTAAGCCCTTTTTTATATGTTTATGATATAATATATCTAAAGGAAGATATAAGGAGAAAATTAATGTTAACAGTAAACAAAAAAGAACGTAAATCAATCCGTGCAGCCTATGGTAAAGCTTTAGCAGAAGTAGGTAGAGAAAATAAAAATGTAGTTGTTCTTGACTCAGACTTAGCAGGTTCAACTCAAACAGCAATTTTTGCAAAAGAATTTCCAGACAGATGGTTCGATTGCGGTATTGCAGAAGCAGATATGACAACAACAGCAGTTGGTTTAGCAACAGTTGGCAAAATTCCATTTATTTCTAGCTTTGCTGTATTTGCCACAGGCAGAAACTATGACCAAGTTAGAAACGGTATTTGCTACGCAGGTTTCAATGTAAAAGTTGTTGGTACTCACGGCGGTATTACTGTTGGTGAAGACGGCGCTACTCACCAATCATTAGAAGATGTTTCTTTAATGCGTGGTATTCCAGGAATGCAAGTTTTAGTTCCTTCTGATTGCGCTGAAATGAATGCCGCTGTAAAATATGCAGCTAACCACTTTGGACCTGTTTACATTCGTGTACCTCGTTCAAATGTACCTGATGTATTTGAAGAAGGTCACAAGTTTGATATGACTAAAGCTGTTGTGTTAAAAGAAGGTAAAGATGTAACAATTGTTACTAACGGTGAAACCACAGCAGAAGTAATTGAAGCTTCTGAAATTCTTACAAAACAAGGTATTGATGTAGAAATCGTACACATGCCAATGGTTAAGCCAATGGACAAAACAACAGTTATTGAATCAGCTAAGAAAACAGGCTTTGTAATTACAGTTGAAAACCACTCTGTAATCGGTGGTGTTGGTTCTGCTGTATGTGAAGTTCTTTCAGAATCTCACCCTGTACCTGTTCACAGATTAGGAGTTCAAGATACATTCGGACAATCTGGTGACTTCGACAACTTGATGAAACACTACCGCTTGAACTCTACTGAATTAGCAGAAGATATTACAAAATTAATGGAATTAAAATAAAATGATACAGTTACGCTCGGTAACAAAAAAATATAAAAATAAATACGCTCTAAAAAGCGTAGATTTAGACATTTTATCAGGTGAATTTGTATTCATCGTAGGTAAGTCTGGTGCAGGTAAATCAACCTTGATAAAAATGCTTTACAAAGAAGAAACTCCTTCTTCTGGTACAGTAATTATCGGTGGCATAAACATTGCGAATTTACCTCCAGAAAAAGTGCCTAACCTAAGACGTTGCATGGGTATCGTATTCCAAGATTATAAATTACTTCAAAATCAAACTGTATACGATAATGTTGCTTACGTAATCAGAACTTTGGGTATTAGCTCAAAAGAAGTTCATGCCAGAGTTACAGGCGCTCTAAAGGTTGTAGGACTTATTGATAAAATGAAGGCTAGACCTAACGAACTTTCAGGTGGTGAACAACAACGTGTAAGTATCGCCAGAGCTATCGTAAATGGGCCACCTCTTTTGATTGCCGACGAACCTACTGGTAACTTAGACCCTAAAAACTCTTTGGAGGTTATGCAAATTTTGGACCAAATTAACCAAAGAGGTATTACGGTTATTGTATCGACTCACGACCGTAATATGGTTGACTACTTCAGAAAACGTGTAATTACGCTTGATAATGGTGAAATTATTCGTGACGTTCAGGATGGTACTTATGAATAATTCAAAAGCTCAAAAATTAAAAAAGAAAGTTAAAAATCATATTCCTAAAGACTGGTTAACTGAAATCAGAATCGTTTACCGTATGTCTGTAGAAATTTTCAACGATATCAAAAGAACAGGGTTAATAAATTTAGCTATCATTACAACTATGGCTGCAATTTTGACTTTGTTTGGAGCTTTGCTTAGAACAACTCTTTCAGTATCATCATTCGCTCATGAATTAGGAAATGTACTTGAAATTTCAGTATATTTAAAATCTAACGCAGATGCAAATATTGTTGCCGAAAGAATTAAAGAGTTTGACCACGTTGAAAAGGTTAAAATTATTCCAAAAGAAAAATCTTGGTCTGATTTGAAACGTGAACTTGATATATCTGATATTGATAATCCGTTACCAGATACCTTGCATGTAAAAGTTGACAAGCCCGAAAATACAAACGATGTATTTGGAAAAATTAAGTCGCTATCGGTTGTTGAGGATATGAGTTACGCTCAAGATTTGGCTAAGAAAATTCAAGTTTTGAACAAGGTCGTAAATACAACAACAATAATCGTTGTAATTATTGTAGCGATACTGACGATAACAATCATTAATAATACAATTCAACTCGTAATTCAATCGAGAAAAGATGAAATCGAAATTATGCGTCTTATGGGTGTAAGTAACTGGTACATCAGAATACCGTTAATCATGCAAGGCGCGTTGTACGGTTTTGTAGGCGCTCTTATTGCCCTTGTTCCAATAGATATCGTACAAAACATGTTGAATAATATTCATAAATTCTTTGTAATTCCATCTCCAGTGTTTGCTGGAAACATCGTAATTATTGCAACAATTGTAATGGGTATTGCATTCGGTGCTGGTGGAAGTTTCTTATCAATCAAAAAACACTTACAAGTATAGAAATGAACAACGAAACATCTAAGCTTATAAACAATTTAAGGAATGTTCCTGCTATGCCTAATGTGGTTATACAGGCACTTAATATTGTAAAAGACTCTAATTCTAGTATTAAAGATTTAGGTGATATTATAAGCTATGACCAATCGCTAAGTTTAAAAGTTTTGAATTTGGTAAATTCAGCATATTACGGTTTTGCTCAACAAATTACATCTATTACAAGAGCACTTGCTTTGTTGGGAATGAATCAAGCCAAAAATATTATTGTAGCTGTCGCAATGAAACCTATGTTTTCTTCAGAAGAAAATAAGGAACTTTGGAAACATTCAATAACAGCCGCTGTTGGTTGTGAATACATCGCAACATACCTAAATATTATGGATACTGAAGAAGCTTTTGTAATTGGCTTTTTACATGATATTGGTAAAATTATTCTAAACATGCAAGATAAAACCGCACTAAACAAGATTAAAGAACTTGTAGCAGACGGTAGTGATGTAATTGAAGCCGAAAGAATGTTCTTCGGCACGGACCACGCAGAAGTAGGTGCAGAACTTGCAAAAAAATGGCAACTTCCTATCCTACTAACAAATGTTATAAAATATCACCATACTCCTAATTTAGCATCAGTACCTAAAGAATGTTCTTTAGTTTACCTTGTTGACAAATTAATCCAAGACGGTTTTAATGGTGATGTAAACTTAGACTATATTAAAAACTTAAATCTTAAACTTGACCAACCTTCAATTTTAAGAGATAGTATTTTAAGAAAAGCAGATATATTAATTAGTGAATTATCAACATAAAAGAGGCAAATATTATGTATTCAGGAACAAATGTAATTTTAGTAACAAATAATGAATCTATGATTGGCTTGTTAAGCTCAGAGTTGGTTCAATTAAGAAACATTGACAGTATTTTAATC
>CAVFBQ010000132.1:6291-10933 GCA_963620455.1 uncultured Eubacteriales bacterium | reverse complement strand
TCATCAGCGTTTTGAAAGGATCTGTAATGTTTACCGTTGATTTGGTAAAACATTTAAAAATGCCTATAAATATGAACTTTATTAGACTTTCAAGCTATGGTTCTGGCTTTACTTCAACTGGTAAAGTTAATGCGGTTGATATTTCACTTCCTGATTTGAACGACAAAAATGTTTTAATCGTTGAAGACATTATAGATACCGGCTTAACAGCAAAATTCTTAATTGATTTTATGCACTTAAATTTCAAAACAAAAACGTTGAAATTCTGCTCTCTACTTGATAAAAAAGAAACAAGAAAGACTGAAATTCAACCAGATTATCATTGTTTTGAAATCGGTAATCAATTTGTTGTAGGCTACGGCTTAGATTACGACGGTTTTTACAGAAACCTTCCATACATCGGATACGTTGAAGTTTAATCATGCAAGAAAAAATCTACAAAGATACGCTAAATTTGATACCGAAACTATTTTCGGTTGAGTTCTCATTGAATAACGGTGAAGCTTCCTTTGAAATGTTAAAAAAAGTTATTGATTTCAACGATGGCTACGTATTTTTGCTAAATTCTGAGGATATTCAATTAAAACTTGCTCACAATAGCAAAATTAAAACAAAACAAGACGAAATCGTTGACATTTCCGATAAATTAGCAAAAAAACTTTTTGACAAAATTTCTGAGATTTTAGACGAAAATGCTGAATTAATCAAACTTTTGAAACTTAAAAGCAACAATTATTTAATCTCAAAACTTGCAATTAGAGATACTGTTTTTGGATTTCTATTAATCGGTCGCCCTTATGAGTTTAAAAAATCTGATTTAACAATAATCGACAGCGTTACAAGCGTCTTGTCCTACAAGATAAAGGATTTGGAGCTTTCTAATGTTTTTAGAATTCAATTAAAAGCCTTAAAAAGTGCTGTTCAAGAAACAAACGATGCCTACAGAACAATAAAAAGTCAAAATAAAAAGATTATAGCTGCGGATAAGGTTAAAAATGAGTTCTTGGCGAGCGTTTCACACGAATTAAGGACACCTTTGAACGCAATCATCGGATTTTCAGACATTTTAACTTCTAAAGTTTATGGAGAATTGAACGACAAGCAAGTCGAATACATTAAGGATATTCAGATTGCTGGCATTCAGTTACTTGGAATGGTTAACGAAATACTTGATATATCAAAAATTGAAGCAAACGCTATAAAACTTGTAAAACGTTATTTTGAGGTTTCTCGCCCTGTCATTGAAACTTGCAATATCTTGATGCCATTGATTAAGAACAAAAATATCAACCTAAGTTATCATATTGACAAGGATATCGACATTTTTGCAGATTATCAAAAAATTCAGCAAGTTTTATATAATTTATTAAGCAATGCGATAAAATACACTCCTGAAAAAGGCTCTATCTCTATAACTGTTACAAATACAAAGAAAAAAGTACGTTTTAGTGTCAAAGACAGCGGAATTGGAATTGACAAAAAAGATCAAAAGCGAATTTTTGGCAAATTTGTTCAACTTGAAGAAGCATTTTATAAACGAGAAACCTCAACAGGGCTTGGTTTAACCATTACAAAACAGTTAGTAGAAATGCACAGAGGGTCAATAAAAGTTATCAGCGAAAAAGGTAAAGGCGCTGAGTTCATTGTTACACTTCCAATTGAGCTTGTTGAAGAACCTCTTGTCTAATACGTGTTAAGGCCGTAATCATCTCAGGATATGTGTCAATTCTAACAAGTTCGGCACGATATTTTGCCGCATTTCTTACGCCTGAAATATAATATCCGTAGAGCTTTCGCATACATTTAATGCCTACATCTTCACCACGAAGAGAAATTTCACCTTCTAGGTGTCGTAGCAATATTTCAATTTTTTCTTCAATTGTTGGAGCAGAAAGCCTTACACCATCATTTAAAAACTTTTCTATTCTATAAGGTAATGTAATATCCCCTAATACACCTCTTCCAACTGCAATACCGTCTGCGCGCGAAAGATCCAAACATTTTTCCGCATCTTCAAGAGAAGTTACATCACCATTTGCAAAAACAGGAACATCAACGGCTGATTTCAAGTCTTTAATTTTTGCCCAATCGGCAGAACCCGAATACATTTGAGAGCGTGTTCTTGCGTGAATAGTAATAAAATCCACACCCGCCTCTTGCATTTTTACACCATAATCAACGTAATTCATTGTGTCGGCAGTAAATCCTAGTCGGAATTTTACACTCAATGGGCACTCAATAACCTCTTTAATTGCCCTGACAATATCTTGAGCAAGCTCTGGTGTCCTCATTAAAGCTGAACCATCACCTGCATTAATTACCTTTTTTACTGGACAACCCATATTAATATCAATAATATCTGCTCTTGGCGCTAAACACTTGGCTGCCTGAGCCATTAATTCAGGTTTGTGACCCGAAATTTGATATGCAATTGGTGAATCATATTCAGATTTTTGAATTATCGTACAATCGTGAACATTTCTAAGCCCTTCAGAGCTAATCATTTCCGTTGTAATCAAGCACGTTTTTGAGTATTCACGGATTAGTTTGCGAAGGACAATATCCGTAATCCCCGCCATTGGCGCAAGGGATACTTTAAACTTCTTCAGGTCCTCACGAGTCAATCTATTTTGTTTGTGCATAGCTCTTTAAGTCATTTAACCTTGTCATTGAGTATTGCTTATATTGGTCGTTTGTTTTTGAATTTGTAACAAAAAGTTTGTAATAAGTGTATGCATTTGCATATTGACCTAATGAGTCATAAGCAGTCGCAATCAGATAATCTGCTAAAACTAACTCTTTATTATAAGTGTAAGCTTGTTTATATTCATTAATTGCTTGCAATGGTTTTTCTTGAGCATCATAAATTAAACCACGATAGTAATATGCATAAGCATTATTTTTATCCTCAGTAAGGATTTGGCTGATAATTTTTAATGCGCTATCATAATCTTTTGCGTTGTATTTATCAATAACTTTATTAATTAACAAGATATTATTTTGTTCAATTACGGTAGTTAACAAATCATCAGCACTTTCATTTTTTGGATTAAGTTTTAATGCTGTTTGCAAGTAGATTTTTGCAGAAGTCCAATTTTCTTTTTCTGCATATAAAACACCAATGTAATAAGCTACATCAGAGTTTGTTTTATCAATAGCAAAAGCTTTTTTGTAGTATTCAATTGATTTGTCGATATTATCCAAACCTTTGTAACAAGCTGCAATTGCAATCAATACATCTTTTGGTTTTGGTTCAATCTTCAAATATTCATCTAAAGCTTTTTGATATTCACTATTTGTAAAATAAGTATTAGCCTCAGTATAAATATTATCAGAAACCGCTTTATTTACAGTATCTAATGCAGTTTTTACAGCTAAATTATTTGGAAATTTTGTTTTTGCAGTATTTAACAAGGCTTGAGCTTTTGTGTAATCTTTCTTTTCAGCATAAGCTAATGCCAAATTTGCGTAGACCTCAGCATTGTTAGTATCATATTTTAAAATTTCATTGTAGCAAGTAATTGCTAAATCAATTTTCTTTTCTTTGTGTAAATCTAGTGCATATTCATACATTGCATCAAGAGTTGAACGGTCTACACTTGCATCAGCAGAGAAGGTTTTAATCATTTCTTCAGGAGTCATAGAATCCTTCATAATTTCAAACATTTCGCGCTTAGCTTCTACACTTGTAGGGTCAATATCTAGGACTTTTTTGTATGCTTTTAAGGCTTCATCTTTTTCACCTGAATCAAGTAAAGCCTTTGCTCTATACATACTTGCATCTAAATTGTTTGGGTATAATGCCAAAACTGAATTATATGCTGATAATGCGCTTGCATAGTCCTTCTTTTGTTGGTAAAGAGTACCCATATTCAAACGAGTTGTAATGCTTGTTGGTTCAAGTTTTTCAGCTTGTTTGTAGTAGTTGATAGCTTCATCATATTTTTTTTGTTTTTGGTAAATAGCACCTAAATTAGCATAAACTTGTGCATTTTTTGAATCTGTTGCTAATTTCTTTAAGTATATTTTTTCTAGAGCTGTTAAAACTTCTGTATTATTAGCACTCTTAGACAAAACGAAATTGTATTCTTGTACGGCTAAATCATCTTTATGTAACTTATCAAGTAATCTTGCATAATTTAATCTCAAAGAAACATTGTTAGGGTCAAGCGCTACAGCTTTTTGATAATAAACAATTGCCTTTGGAGTATTATCAAGTACAGCCATAATTTCAGCTACATTTGCACAAGCTTTCTTTTGTAATTCTTTATCAGAGCTTACAACAACCTGCATTAACTCATAACCACCTGCCGCTAAATCGCCATTTTTTCGAAGAACAACACCTCTGTTATAACGTTCTTGTGGCAATTTTGATTGTCCTCGAGAATTCATACATTGTTCAAGATTGTCAGTTGTAGTTGTAATTGCACTAGCTGAATCGTTAACTTCTTTGTCATCAGGATAATATTTTAAATAGAACAAGGCAGAACGAAAATCGTTAGCAGCTCTATCATAATCATTTTGAGTATTTGCATAATAAGTACCTCTTGCCAAATAAGAGTTTACTAGTCCAATTCTTGCAGAGTTATCTTTAAAATTAATTCTTAATGCTTTTTTGAATTCGACAATTGCACTTGTATAT
>CAVFBQ010000132.1:0-6281 GCA_963620455.1 uncultured Eubacteriales bacterium | reverse complement strand
GTGTTATATAAATTTTGTCCGTTATTATAAAATGTTTGGAAATCATCAGCCATTACAAAATTGGCGCAAAATAGCATTAATACACATAATAGAAATAATTTCTTCATATACCTACCTCTTTCATATATATTTTATAACAATAATAAATAGTTTCATATATACAGGTAACTAATCTTGCCTTATTGTAACGAATTGTAACAAATTATAAGATATTTGAAATTAGGGTGTTCTAAATGTTTTTATAATAGTGTAAGTTAAAGTGGTAAAAAGTTAGAAGGTGGCTTATGGCATACGCAGGAATACAAACAATGTTACTTGCATATAAAATGCGTAAGAGCGACAAAGAGTTTGAATTAACTCAAATTGCTCACACCTATTATAATGCAACAAAAGATTCATCATCTTTATCTGAATGGCGTGATCAAGAAATCGCAAAATTAGATCAAGAACTTAGTGATGATGACCCACAATACGATACACGTATGGATGAAATTGAAAACGATTACAACGACATGCTGAAAGACATTGCGGCACAAGAAACTAAACTTCAACAACAACAAAGTGACTGCGAAACAGAAATTAAACAGCTTGACGGTTACATTTCTTCTTGGCAACAAGCTTTACAAACAAATATTGCAACTGCTCACACATACGGTAACCAATCGTAGACAAGAAAAATTTAGGATATACAAAAAAAGAGGCAATGTCCTCTTTTTTTTATTGCATTTTTTGGCTATAGTTGATTTATGTTAAAAAATGGTGAATTATTAGGAGCATTTATTGTACCAACTGGGATTGGCGCATCAATCGGTGGTTTTGCGGGTGATGCAAGCCCTTATGCGAGAAAAGTTAGTAAGATTGGTAAACTTATTGTAAATCCAAATGTTGTAAATGCTGGTGGCTTTTCGGGAATTGATAACAATATGTATTATCTTGAAGGTTATTCACTTGATGAATTTTTCAAGGGTAATCTTGGCATAAAAGACAGCCATAACAATAAAATTGGTATAATTGTAGATAAGTCATTACCAGAAGATGTATTAAACGTTCACATAAATACGATTAACGCTGTAAATGCAGTTTATGGCATTGATTGCACAACAATAGAAGTAACAGACGAAGAAGTTTGTGTTGAATATTTTGTAAACAAACAAGGTGTTTCTATGGGGTCTGTGAAAAATGTTGAAACTTTAAAAAGAGCTGGTAGAAAACTTTTAGAAAAAGGTTGTAATGCGCTTGCTATTGTTTGTCTGTTTGATGATGAAACAAGTGAAGATTACGAAAACGGCGTTGGCGTTGACCCAATTGGAGGCGTTGAGGCAATAATTTCACACTACATATCAAGAGAATTAAAAGTTCCTTGCGCACATTCGCCAGCATTCAGAGATTACAGCATTTCCTCAAAAATTGTAAACAAAAAAACAGCTTCTGAATACATCACACCGACATTTTTACCTTGTATTCTAATTGGTTTAAATAACGCACCTCTATTAACAAATAACACAGACATTACTATTGATAACCTAGATTATCTAATTATGCCAGCAAACGCACTCGGTGCTATTCCTGTGTTTGAAGCATTAAAAAGAGGTATTACAATTTATGCAATCAAAGAAAATGTTACTCTTCTTAATGTTACAAACGTGTCAATACACAAAACATGTGGTATAAACATAATAGAGACTTATGATAACTGTTTGGAGCAAATAAAGAATGCGTTTAAAAATAAATAAATTCATAGCTGCAACTTCTTTGATAGAAATCATGATAATATTTTTTATCATAGGTATCGTTTCTGCCGCGGGCATGAGCTTGACTAAGCCAAAAAACGAATACATGAAAAAGATTGCGATTTATGCAGCTTTTCGTGACCTGTCAACAGCTGCAGCAAACATCAAAAACAAAAGCTACATTGATTTTACAACAGATTTAGATACTTGCCCTGATAGAAATGCAACATCTAAACTTTGTCCTACTCTTATAACAGGTGACCAAAAAGATACTTTTCCAAAACCAAAATCTCTTTTGGCATTACCAAAAGTTACATCTAGAGCCACATTGGATAATACTGAAGAAGATTTTTATATCACACAATCTACCAATTATGCAAATATGAGTGCCAGTCAACAAAAATTGGTAAAATTCTATCAAAGTGGCTTTTGTCAAAGACTTGCAGCAGAATTTAATTTGTCAGATATGGATAACAACTGCCCTGACACTCGTGATGACTTGCTTGATGATTCTACTGGGGTAATACAAGATTTTACCGATAAAACTCCAGCATTATATTTACCAAATGGATATGTCTATTATATTGGTAAATACTTATATGCTGGTTTTGGTTTGCAACCCACTCAAGTTGTAAAAACAGAAGTTGACCAATATGACAACACCCAAGTACAACTTGAAAAGTTGTCACGAGCTACGCTTACAACAACCTCTTTGATTAATTATGCGTATGCAAATATTTCGTACTACACAATAGGTACGGTATACCCTCAAGAATCCTTAAATTTACCTAACGAAACAAGACTTGCTATAGCTAACAATCTTGCAAATTCCTCTATTGACGATACTATGAGACCTTGGACAAAATACGTTGTACAATATTTCTCTGAAAACAAGGACTATTTCAATGTATATATTGACATAAATGGCAAAATGTCCGACTCAAACGACATTTCAAGAGGTCCTGATAGACTTAACGAAGATGTTTTCTTATTCCATGTGTACAGAAACGGCACAGTTAAACCAGCTTATGAATCAGGTTTTCCTCTAAATTATCTAACAGGTGGCGTAAATTACAAAATTACAAGAGATGATGGAAAGATGTATAGAATAACTTACGCTCAATACGCTCAAAGACCATTAGGATACGCACAATGCATTGCAGGTACTGCTGGAGACCCTAGATTCTACAACAAATCTTATGGAAATAGATACGAAGCTACTGCATTTTCACCACATTTTTGTGATGCTATGCAAGTTTATGCTAACTGCTATCCAAGTTCAGGAATTATAGACATAAACAATCCAACTTGTGGAGTTACAGTAAACAAACCAAGTTTCTTTGTTAGATAATTTATAAAATATCTATCGGGTCAACATCTATCGTTAGTTTAATGTCTTTTGGTAGTATAATTTGATGCAAAAATCTTGAAACAAAATCGTGACCTCTGTCTTCTAATCTGTTTTTAATTAAAATTTGAAAACGATATTGACCATTTAAACGTTCAAACACGCACATTGTAGGCCCCAAAACTTCAAGTTTTTCTGAAATTCCAAACTTATCCACCATCATATTAAGTCTTAGTGCAATTTCTTGTGCAGCTTTTTCAGCTCTAAATTGACTTGCACAAGATAAAACTAACCTTATCATTTTTGAAAATGGAGGATACTCAAATTCTTCTCTTGCTACAATTTCGGTGTCAAAAAATTGATTATAATTGTGTTCTCTTGCTGTCTGCAAAGCATAAAAATCAGGGTTATATGTTTGGAACAAAACATTTCCAGTAAATTCGCCACGTCCAACACGTCCAGCTACCTGAGTTAACAACTGAAATCCTCGTTCAGAAGCTCTAAAATCTGGCAAATTAAAACTTGCATCTGCACTGATCACCCCTACAAGCGTAACATTTGGATTATCAAGACCTTTTGCAATCATTTGAGTACCAACTAAAATATCAATTTCACCCTTTTGAAAACTGTTTAAAATCTTTATGTGTTCGTTCTTTCGAGTTAAAGAATCACTATCAATTCTAACAATGTTCACATCAGGGAACAGTTCCTTTAAGTACATTTCAATTTTTTGTGTGCCTGTACCTGAATTGTGCAAAGCATCTGAAGCACAATGAGGACATTCTGTTGGAAAAGACATTGTTTGGTTACAATAATGACATCTCAAACGTTTATCAGCTGTATGCCAAATCATTGGAATCGCACAATTAGGACATTCAATAACAGTACCGCAAGACTGGCATTGGGTATAAGTTGAAAAACCTCGTCTATTAATTAAAATAATTACCTGCTGACCTTTTGCAAGTGTTTCCTTAATCTCAGATTGCAAAGGTTTTGAGATTACCCCCCTATAAGCGGCTTGCATATAGGTTTGCATATTAATAATATAAGTTTTTGCAAGTGGTGCATTGTTATAACGTTTTTTAAGCTCAAACAATGTCTTACAATTTTTTGCCTTATAGTAAGTCGTAATATCTGGAGTTGCAGAGCCTAAAATAAGTTTAGCATCATGAAATTCTGCCAATTTCTCAGCAACAAATCTTGCATCATAACGTGGAGCTGGAGATGTTTGTTTATATGCACTTTCATGTTCTTCATCAATAATGATTAATCCAATGTTTTTCAATGGCGCAAACACAGCAGAACGAGCGCCAGCAAGAATTTTTATCTCATTTCTATAAAGTTTTTGCCAAACGTCATAACGTTCACCTTCCGAAATTGAACTGTGCCAAATCGCAATATCTTCAATTCCAAATTTTCTCGCTAGACGTTTTGTTAATTGAGAAGCAAGCGCAATTTCTGGAGCTAAAAACAAAACATTTTTACCAGCATTTATTGTATCCTGAATTAATTTAAAATAAACCTCCGTCTTGCCTGAGGCTGTAACTCCGTGAATCAAAATCGGAGCTTTTGTGTCCTTTATCTTAGTAATTTGTTCATAAACTTTATTTTGCTCCTCTGAAAGCGGATATAAGTCCTCTTTTTGAAGAACTGAAAAAATAGAAAGCGGATTTCTGTAAAGTTCATCTTCAAAAATTCTAATACACCCCATTGTTTCAAGCTTTTTCATTGTTGCACGAGTTGTTTTCGCAACCTTTTCAAATTCAGAAAGATTTACTCGTTTATATTTTTCAAGCAAGTCCAAAACTTGTAATTGACGTTTAGTCGCTCCCTCTTTTTTTATAAATTCAACTGAAGCCTCTGTTTTAGCATTTTTATCAATTAATTTCAGCGGAATTGCCATATTTAAAACAGTCACAAAATCACAGCAATAGTAATTTGCAACCCATTCCAAAAGTTTTAGGTATTCAAGCGAAAACAAAGGTTTTTCGTCTAAAATTTTACTAACCTTCTTCGCTTTAATTTCTGGTGGCAAATAGTTAGAAAAACCAACGACAAAAGCATTAATCAGCCCTTGTCGTCCAAAAGGTACGGAAACAGCCTGCCCAATTTTAATGACAGGTTGCATTTCCGATGGTATTAAATAACTAAATGTCTTAACGCCTAAGCCCTTGATATTTACAAGAACTAAAGCATATTTACTCACTATACTTCAGCCTCTGTCATAAATTCTTTCATTGCCTCATCAATAGCATCGCGCAATGTTTCCAAGTTTTCTGGTGAACAAGTTACACCCTTTTTTGTTGGTAACCAAGTTTGTCCATCGTCTGTTGTATAGTGAATTCTTAAATCTAAGTAAGATTTACCTTTGTATTCGTTAATTGCAATTTGTAATTGTTCTGTTGCGCTTCTTGGAACTGTTGCGATTAATTTAGATTCTGCCATTTTTTATCTCCTTAATTTATGTACCTATGAAAAAATTATAGCACGGAATTTATATAATCAAATATTTTGTGAACAGGATTGATTAATCTCTTTACATCAATATTTTCATCAAGTTCTAAAGTTATTGTCGGAATATTACGTTCTACACCGCAATATGTTCCGAAACTTCCTGGTGTTGGATATCCAATATCTGCTTCTACAGGATAATTTATAATTTTAGAAATCCTTTCCGAAATTTCTTCTGCATCACCATCATAATTTACAACGCAATACGGTGCATGAAGAGTTAATATAAATTTTGGTTTGTATTCTTCAATCACATCAACCATAAATTTTGTTTCAATTTCGCTTGCTGGTTCGTTTCCACCAAAATAAGCTTTCTCCTCATTTACTATCCAATTTTTTGTCGGAAAGTTTCTATTCAAATCAACATTATTGAAATTTTGCCGAGTATTAAGTTTCATTCCATCTGGATTCAAACAAGGAATAAATAGCAATTCAGACTTTTGGTTTTTCTTTAGATATTCATTAATCAAAAAATCACCTTGAGGCTCATCACCGTGAAAAACTCCGATTACAAGGATATTTTTGTGGTTATCATTACCCAAAAGTTGAATTTTATTACCTAATTTTGAAATTGTTTCTTTTAAAATTTTCATGAGAACAACGCATTAATAAAATCATTCGGAACAAACTCTTTCAAGTCTTCCATTTTTTCGCCAACACCAATTAATTTTACAGGAAGTTTTAATTCTTTT
>CAVFBQ010000131.1:0-4188 GCA_963620455.1 uncultured Eubacteriales bacterium | reverse complement strand
GGGTCAATTTATTTAAATAAATGAAGGTGTATGAAATATCATCAAAATCAACTATTTCACCAAAACCGCCAAAATAATCTAAAACTAAATCTTTTGGCAATGCATAACCTACTTTTGAGCCAATTACACTTGACGAACAGCGGAATAATGAACCCTTTGATTTTAAATAATATTGAAAATTGTTTGTCGGAGTAACAAAGAAGGATTGTTTGCCATTATTATTTACCATATAGAAATCAGTATTTCTAACTGGCGAATTAGGGCTTAAGAAAACACCTTCAAATTCGTCTTCAACAATTTGATAGATCAAACTCAACGTGTAACGAAAATCCTTGTTTTTAAAGCCGTTTGGGTTTTCGCTTAAATTGAAGAATAATTCATCAACATTATTCTTTTTAAATGATAAATCTATGTCTAATCCTTTAGTTTTCTCCGTCATAATTTCCCTTTACTATTTAATTAAAGATTCACAATCCATTTCAGCAGGTTGTTTAATACACATTAATTGTAGAATTGTTGGTGCGACATTACATAATGCACCGTCTTCTTTCAATTCAATGTTTTTATCTGCATTGATAATAACAAATGGAACTTCATTTGTGGTGTGAGCGGTGTGAGGTTTGCCTGTTTTTTCGTCCATCATCATTTCAGCATTACCGTGGTCAGCGGTAAGTACCATAATTACACCATTTTCTTTACATTTTTGAGCAATTTTACCAACACATTCATCAACAGTATGACAAGCTTTTACAGCTGCATCTAAAACACCTGTGTGACCAACCATATCAGGGTTTGCAAAGTTTACAAGGATAAAGCCATATTTTTCATCATCTAAAGCGTTCAAAACATTTTCACAAACTTCAGGAGCGCTCATTTCAGGTTGCATATCGTAAGTTGCAACCTTTGGAGATGCTACTAATTTACGAGTTTCATGAGCGTTTGGTTCTTCAATGCCGCCATTAAAGAAGAAGGTTACGTGTGCATATTTTTCAGTTTCTGCAGTTCTAAATTGGTTTACACCGTTTGCTTCTAAAACATCACCTAAAATGTTTACCATTTTTGTTTTTTCAAATGCTACTGGGAATGTGAATGTTTCATCATATTGTGTGAATGTGACGTAGCAAATATTCTTTCTAACAACTTTTCTTTCAAAACCGTAGAAATCGGTAAAGTTGATTGCTTTAGAAATTTCTCTAGCTCTATCTGGTCTATAGTTAAAGAAAATAATAGCATCGTTGTCGTTAATTCTTGATTCTTCACCACCGCAAACAATTGGTTCAACAAATTCATCAGTTACTTTGTTCTCGTAAGATGCTTTTACACCAGCAATAGCATTTTCTGCTTTGTTACCTTCGCCTAAAAGTAAGCAGTTGTAACCTTTTTCTACACGTTCCCAACGATTATCTCTATCCATAATCCAGTATCTACCTACTACTGATGCAATTTGAGGAAGATTATATTTTTTCAATTCATCTTCTACAGTTTGCAAGAATATGCAAGCACTTGCTGGAGGTGTATCACGACCGTCTAAGAATGCGTGTACGTATACTTTTTTCAAACCATTATCAGCAGCTAATTTAATTAATGCCAATAAGTGGTCTAAAGATGAGTGAACACCACCTGTAGAAACTAAGCCATACAAGTGTAATGCTGAATCATTCTTTTTAACGTGCTCGATAGCTTGTAAGAATTTTTCGTTTTTAAAGAAGCTGCCATTTTTTATGCTTAAATTAATTTTTGACAAATCTTGATGAACAACTCTACCTGCGCCTAAGTTTAAGTGACCTACTTCACTGTTACCCATTTGACCTTCTGGCAAACCTACATATTGACCATCTGCGTGGATTTTTGTAAATTTTTCAGTTTCTTCTAAATATTTAACATTTTTTGCATTAGCAAGAACAGTTGCATCATACTTTTCAGCACCAATTTCAATTCCCCAACCGTCCATAATACATAATAAAACACGATTTGTCATATTCTTATCCCCTTTTGATTGTTTATTTTCAGCCAATTCATTTTATCAAAAACATAAGGGCAATTCAACACACAAATTTTAAAGAATTTGTAAATATTTTGTTAACATTAGGCAATTTTTTAAAAAACGATGTTTTAATATAAGTATAAGAAAGGATATTAAAATTGGATATTTCAGCATTAAACAATAATCCATTTGCAACAAAACTTCAAGGTGTAAAAGGCATAGGTCAATTCCAACCAGTATCTGTAGTTAAAAGAGCTGGCGCTGACGGTGGTAATCCATTCTCAAATGACATGGCTTATGTTGGCTTGGGCATTAAAGATGGCGAAGTTCAAACAAGTGCAGCTCAAATGGGTAAAAAAGCAATGCCAATGCGTCAAATCGGTATTGCATAATAAAAATCTAACAGTAACAACAAAAAGGTTGAACATTTAAGTTCAACCTTTTTGTTATATCTAGTCACCTGCGTTGTCTACGTCAAGTTTAGGATCTTTGTTAATTGAAACTGTCAACATTTCTTGTGCGGCTTGATAATCACCTTGTGCAACTTTTACACGAGCATATCTCAAATAACATTTTACAAGGTAAGAAACACCTACTGCGTCAAATACATCTCCGCCTTTGTCTTTACACAAAGCTAATACTTTTTCATAATATTCTGATGCTTTTTCGTAATCTTTCTTTTCTAAATAGATATTTGCCAAACGGTAATAATATTCAATTTCGTTTTTGTTTAATTCTATTGCTTTTAGGTAATCTTCTATAGCCTCTTCAGCTCTACCAGCCTTAACTTTAGATAACCCTCTCATACCATAATAAGTATCTTCTTTAGACCCTAATTCAATAGCTTTTGTATAGTCATTAATTGCTTCGTCAAATTGGCATAAATCGTATTTTATAGATGCAACATTACTGTAATAGTAGTCAGATTTTGGATTCATTTCAACTGCTTTTTCATAAGCATATAATGCACCTTCTTTGTCGCAAATTGCATCTTTTGCCATACCCAAGTTACAGTAATAATCGGCTCTTGGTGACAATTCGATTGCTCTGTTCAAATGTTCAATTGAATCATTATATTGATTTAATTTATATTCTGCAAGACCTATAATACCATAATAGTCTGCTTTTTCATCTATCTCCAATAACTCCTTGATTGTTTTTACAATTTCAGGATAGTTTTTTAAAGCTAGATCTTGAACGACTTTTGCTAAATAATAAAGTATTTTCTCGTCTTTTTCTTTTGTATCCATAAAATAACATTCCTATAAAGATATTTGTGTAAAAATTATAACATACAATAAAAATAAAAAAAAGAGCCTATCTTTCGATAGACTCTTTTTGGTATGTTTATATTGTTTAAAATTATTATTCAGTAATTTTGTCAACAACACCAGCGCCAACTGTTCTGCCACCTTCACGGATAGCGAATCTCATACCTTCTTCAATAGCTACTGGAGCAATCAATTCAACGTTCATCACAACGTTATCACCAGGCATTACCATTTCACCTTCAAATTGGATAGAACCTGTTACGTCAGTTGTTCTGATGTAGAATTGAGGTCTGTAACCTGGGAAGAATGGAGTGTGACGTCCGCCTTCTTCTTTAGTTAAAACGTAAACGTTAGCTGTGAATTTTGTGTGTGGGTGAATTGTACCAGGTTTAGCTAATACTTGACCACGTTGAATTTCAGTTTTATCAACACCTCTTAATAAAGCACCGATGTTATCACCAGCTTGACCTTGGTCAAGTTGTTTTCTGAACATTTCAACACCTGTTACAGTTGTTTTCTTAGTTTCGCCTAAACCAACTAATTCAACTTCATCGCCAACTTTAACAATACCACGTTCTACTCTACCTGTTGCTACTGTACCACGACCTGTGATAGAGAATACGTCTTCAACTGGCATCAAGAATGGTTTGTCTAAGTCACGTTCTGGTTCTGGGAAGTAAGAATCTAATGCATCCATTAATTCCCAAATTTTGTCAACCCATTTGTCTTCACCACGTTTGATTGTAGGGTTTGCTTGTACTGCTTCTAAAGCTTTTAATGCAGAACCGTGAATGAATGGAATGTTATCACCATCGAATTCGTATGAAGAAAGAAGTTCTCTAACTTCCATTTCTACTAATTCTAATAATTCTGGATCGTCAACCATATCACATTTATTTAAGAATACTACTAAGTTTGGAACACCAACTTGTC
>CAVFBQ010000130.1:0-11777 GCA_963620455.1 uncultured Eubacteriales bacterium | reverse complement strand
TAATCTTTCTCTATATAAATATTTATAAAAAGTTCTGATTGATGCAATTTTTCGAGCAAGAGTCGTCTTTTTATAATTAAATTTTTGAATAAAGTATAAATAATCTCTAACCTTTGCAAAATTAACGGTCAAACAAGATGCTTCATCAAGCCACAGCAAATAGCTCATAACATCTGAATAATAAGCTTTTGCCGTATGTTTTGAAAAATTCTTTTCTACCAAAAGGTATGTTTTATAATCTTCTAAATACGTTTTTGACTCTTTATTTAGCGACATAATATTCCTACTTACGCACGATTTTTTTTCATTAGCGCTATTATACAATATTTTTGTACAATTTAGAAATAATTTACAAAATTGAGGATAAGAAATGAGATTAAGCAAAACTTTAGTCATTACAACTGCGGTTATAGGGCTTGCCATAAGTGGTTTTTACGCTGATGTTCAAGCTAAACCAAGAAAATCGCCTAAAACTACTCAAAAAGTTGTAAAAGTCCAAGTTGCAAAAACTTATAACGATATTGATAAAATGATTGACTATGGTAACTACGCAACAGCCGATAGACTTTTGAACGATTTGTTAAAGAAAAATCCAAACGATATCACAGCTCGTTCTCTTTACACTATTTCTCTTGCAAAACAAGAAAAATTTGATGTTGCCCAATCCCAATTAAACTCTCTATTACCAAAATTCTCAAAAAATGCTAATCTTCATTATGCTCAAGGTATTTTAAACGTTAAACGTCAAGCAAGTTCTGATATGGAATATCGAGAAAAATCAGAAGAACTTTTAAAACGTGCACAAAATGAATTTGATACAGCTTTAATTATCAATCCAAGATATTATCAAGCTTACAATGCACTTGGTGTCATAGCATTAAATACTGGCGACTGGAATAAAGCTCGCCAATACTTTGGCAGAGCACTTGAAATAGAGCCTAATTATGCTACTGCAATTGACAATTTAGGCACAGTTGATTATTTGCAAGGAAAACATGATTTAGCTAAAAAACACTTTTTAAAAGCAATTTCACTCAATCCAAATAGTTCAACTGCATATTTTCACTTAGCACAAATTTATGATAAAAAATCCTGTTATTCTCAAGCCCTAGATACTTTAGACCACTCATTGAGAATTAGAGGTAATTCTTCTGTTGTATACAATTTGCGTGGAGAAATTCTAAAAAAACAAGGAAATGAAACTGCGGCAATTGAATCTTTCAGAAAATCAATTGCTCTAAAACCTGAAAATACAAAACCTTATATTAATTTAGCGAAAATTTACGAACGCAGATTTGACAACGAACTTGCAATCGCAAACTTGAAATCCGCTTTAGCAGTAAACCCTGCACAATATTCAGTGAAATTGAAAGTCGGCGAGTTAGCTTTGTTAAAAGGTGATTACAACGAATCTTTAAAATATTATTCATCACTTGTTGGTGTTGAAGGTTATAATGCAGATGCCCTAAAGGGTATGGCAAACGCTTATTTTGCACAAGTTAGAGATACAGCAAGCAAAAATGCAACAGCAAACCAAAAAGAATTACAAATAGCTTACAATAACATTGAAAAAGCCTTGCAAGCAAACCCTAATGACTTAGATTTGTATCTTGCTAAGTTAAAAATGGCAAAGTTAACAAACCAAGAAAAAGCAACACAAGAAACTTTAGACAAAATTATCAACGCACCCGTTAGAGGTTTAAACGACCTGCTTGCAAAAGGTGATGCATATTATGCAATGAACAAATATCAAGAGGCAAAGAAAACTTTTGAAAAATCTGTTGTATTTGCAGAAAACTTAGATGATTACTTATATGTAGCTGAAATTTTAACTTATGATAAGTTTTATCCAAGCGCAAAAGATGTACTAAGAAAGGCTTTAATCGTTGACCCGTCTAACGAAGAGGCTATTCATAACTTAAAATATATTATGAATATGGAACGTCAATCTGAATCTTTATACAAAGATGCGAAATTCTTTCAAAAGAAAGATAAAAACAGAGTTTTTGCAAGAGAATACGCATTAAAAGCTCTTGATTACAATCCTACAAACTATGATGCAGCTCTTTTAAGCGCAAAATTATGTGAAAAACAAAAGCATTATGCAGAAGCAATTGATGCATACAAAGTTGTTGCTGGATTAGAAATTAAGCCAAGAAAAATCAAAAAAATGAACAAAAAAATTGTTAAACTTGAAAAGAAATTGGCTAAAATTGATAAACGTTACATGAAAAAAGAAAATAAAGAATTCAAAAAATGTCAAAACAGATCAACGCTAAGTTTATAATAAGTGCCGAAAAATTAAGCCAATGTCCGAATTTCACACTTGCTGAATTTCCGTTATTAGGTCGTTCAAATGTTGGTAAATCTTCTTTTATCAACTGCTTGAGCAATAATAAGAAATTGGCTAAAACCTCTAACACCCCAGGAAAGACAAGATTAATAAACTTCTTCAACTTCTCTGAACAGTTTATGATTGCAGACCTCCCTGGATATGGCTATGCAAAGGTTTCAAAGGAAGCTCAAGCTAAATGGCAATATTACTTAGAAGAATATCTTTTAAATCGTGAACAAATCCGCTCACTTGTTCAACTTGTTGACGGCAGACACGAACTTCAAAAGAATGATATTCAAATGCGCGAATGGGTTAATGCATACAAAATACCTATTTTCACAGTAGTTACAAAAATGGATTACGTACCTAAGAACAAGGTGCTAAATGTTCTAAAATCAGTAGAAAAAGAATTTGGCGGAGTTGTATTGCCATTTAGCGCAATAGATAGAAGATATTGCGACGATATTTTTGCACACCTTTTGGAATTAAGCAAAGAAAATACAGAAGAAAACCCGTAAAAAGCAAGTCAGGCAATGCCTGACCTACTTAGATTTTACTTTTATATTTTTTAATTCTTTTTTTATTAACCATTCATCATTTTAGGGATTTACAAGTTTCTTACCTGTAAAATAGAAACTAGGACAAGAATTTTCGTTATATTGCCAAGCCACGACTTTATTTTCTTTATTGACTTCAATAATTTTATTGCAAGTTGTAGGTCAGGCATTGCCTGACACCTTGACAATAAAATCTTTTAGTGAAATAATATTTTTGAGAATTGTTATCAGTTTTAAGGAAGATTATGAATTACTCAGCTCAAAAAGAAATTGTTTTGAAAGCATTAAGAGATAATGTTGTTCATCCAACGGCAGAATATTTGTGTGACAAAATTAGAGAAGTTTACCCAACGCTTGGTGTTGCAACGGTTTACAGAAACCTTAACAAAATGGCAGAAGGTAGAATTATCAAAAAAATTGATGGACTAGAACCAAAAGCTCATTTTGACCACAACACACATGAGCATTACCACATGATATGTGACAAGTGCAAACGCATTTTTGATGTATCTTGTGAAGTTGCACCAAATATTCTAGAAAAAACCGAAAATGAAATTCATTGCAAAGTTACAAGCTATGATGTAATTTTGCACGGAATTTGTAAAGAATGTTTAGAAAATGAATAAATGAAAGAAGGTTGAATTATGTTAAACGAAAAAATGGAAAAAGAATTTAATGAACAAATTAACAAAGAATTATTTTCTGCTTATTTATACTTGGATATGAAATCAAGATTTGCAGAAATGAACTTGCAAGGTTTTGTAAACTGGATGGATGTTCAAGTTCAAGAAGAAAAAGCACATGCAATGGGCATGTACAACTACGTTTTGGAACGTGGTGGAAAAGTTGAACTCTTAGCAATCGACAAACCTAAAGTTGAAGGCAAAACTCCATTAGAAATCTTTGAACAAGTTTTAAAACACGAGGAATTTGTAACTTCAAGAATTAACCATTTAATGGATGTGGCAGATGAAGTAAGAGATAGAGCTGCTTTATCATTCTTAGACTGGTACTTGAAAGAACAAGTTGAGGAAGAATCAAACGTAGGCGGTGTTTTAGCTACATTACGATTAATTGGAGAAGACAAAAAAGCCTTGTTAATGTTAGACAAAGACCTTGCTACAAGAACCTTCGTAGCTCCTATAATTGGTTAGAGAATTAACAGAAACAAAATATTAAAACTACAACTGCTATCAAGGTATTGATAGCAGTTTTATTAATTCTATTTTTATTAAAATTGCAATCCATATTGTAAATTTATGTAACAAAACATGCTTAAACCCTCAAGTTTACATGGTTTTAAACCGATAACACACATGTAATGAATGCAATAGAAGGAGCAAAACTATGGGAATGGCGGCATCACAAGCAAGATTACTTGCAATTACTTCACGCATGAACGACGTAGAATTACGTTCACAACAAATCTCAAATACAAAAATCAGACTTGCAGACGAATCTGAACAAGTTGCTAACAAATATACAGCAGCTTTAAACGCAAGCAAGTATACATATACAAACTTCAATACAGAAACAAATAGTATGCAAACAGTTGCCATGACTGTAAAAAGCTTGAACTCAGCTGGTTCACTTTACAGACTTGTTTCATCTGATGGCAAAAGAGTTATTTCAAAATCTCAAGCACAAAGTTTCCAAGCCGCTATATCAGCATACAAACCTCAATATGATTGGTGTAAAAACACAGATGAAGCCCATTTCCAAAACGCACAAGCTGTTTATGGCTTACAAGAAAAATTCGGTGTAAGTAGTTTTAAAGAAGCATGCCAAATATGTGGTGTTGAAGAAGGTGGCTGGGATAAGTTAATTGCTTCAGGCAGAATTACTCAGTCTGAAGTTGATGCTTACAATGCTCAATTTGAACAAATGTTTAACGCATCTTCAGGTTCAACATACAATAACGGTAATACTATTCAAGCAGATGGCTATGTTGTAGTTGACGATGAAAGCTTTAGCGATCCAACTTGGTTATATCAAGCAGTTGAAAGTGGTCTATTTAGAATAGAACAAAAAACTTCTGATGGCTGGCAAGAAACTTCAACTTCTTCAAACACTCAAATTGCAATTCAATCAGATGATACTAACTTAGCAAGAGCAGAAGCTGAATACAACGCTGACACAGCAAAAATTAATACAAAAGAAAAGAAATTAGATCAACAAATGAAAGAAATGGATACTGAACACAACGCATTAAAAACTGAATATGATTCAGTAAAATCATTAATCAGCGATAACATTAGTAAATCATTCCAATTGTTCTCATAAGATAAGCCTATAAAAGTTAAGCTATTTATAATCATTAAAAAGGCACGGAGCGTATACACTCCGCGCCTTTTTACTATTTTACTATGAATTACAAATATGAAATTGTTTCATTGTACATAATCGTTCTCAAATCCATTTCTGAATATATTTCAGAATATGTTTTCATGAACTTATCCACATCGTATGTCAAAAGCCATTTGTCTAACTTGTCTTGGACTACAGGATAATCATTTTCTTCTTTAAGTTTTTCAATATATTCACGCACAAGCCTGTCGACTTTACTACGTTCCATTGTTGTTCTATTGGATTTCTTTTCTTCGACTTTATCGTTTTCTTTAGCTTTTTGAGTTTCTTCTTTTTGAGCTTTCTTTTCTACTTTTTCTTGCGCTGTAGCTACAGCTTCTGTTTGTTTTGTAGATGTTACTTTTGATACTGCTTCAACCATAGGCAATCCTCCTCTCTTTTTAAGTGGCATTTTTTAATATCGACATCTTTTGAAAAAACTTTAGAAAATTTCTTTAAAACTATAAGTTTTATTAAGTTTTTTTCTGTTATAATCATGTTTGAATAAAATACAAAATTTATGAGGATAACGATGGCAGAAATCAGACAAGAGTTTATTGAACAAGCAGAAAAAATCGGTAGAAGTTGCGAAATTTTACCTGGTGGAGTTATGGAATTAGCTCAAAAGCTTCAATATTCACACGATAACCATAAACCTTTGCGCATAAAATTAGGTATGGACCCAACTCGTCCAGACTTACATTTAGGACACACTGTTGTAATGCGTAAATTAAGAGAGTTTCAAAAACTAGGGCACAAAATTGTTCTAATTGTTGGAGGTGCAACAGCTATGGTTGGCGACCCATCTGGTAAATCAGAAACTCGTCCAGCTTTAACAAAAGAACAAGTTGATGCAAACGCTACAACTTATTTTGAACAAATCTCTAAAGTTATTGACGTAACTGACGTTGAAGTTACAAACAATGCTGATTGGTTACACAAATTAAGTTTTATGGATATGCTAAAACTTGCATCAAACGTTACAGTTGCTCAAATGATGACTCGTGATGATTTCGCAAAAAGATATTCAGAAGGTAAACCAATTGCTATTCACGAATTTTTCTATCCATTGATGCAAGCTTACGATTCTTATGAAATCGATGCAGATATTGAATTTGGTGGTACAGACCAAAGATTTAACACACTTTTAGGACGTGACATTCAAACTGCTTACGGCAGAAAATATCCTCAATTGGTAATGTTATTACCTCTATTGGAAGGTACTGATGGTGTTGTTAAAATGAGTAAATCATATCCAGAACACTGTATCTCATTGACTGACAGTGCAAACAATATGTTCGGTAAAATTATGAGTATTCCTGATACTCTAATTTTGAAATACTACGAACTTTTGACCGATTTAGAAAATGACGAAATCAAAAAAGTTCATGACGATTTAGAAAATAATGCATGTAATCCTCGTGATTTAAAATTACGTTTAGCTCACATCATTACAGAAGAATATCACGGCAAAGAAGGCGCAGATAAAGCTCAAGAAGCGTTTATAAATGTTGTCTCAAACAAGGGAATTCCCGATGACATTCCTGAATACAAACTTGTTGAAAGTCAAAATATTTTAGATTTATTATTGGAATTAAAATTTATTCAATCTAAGGGCGAAGGCAAACGTCTAATTCAAGGCGGTGGTGTTAAGTTCGAGAGTGAAAAAGTATCAGAACCTACATTCTTGGTTGAAAATGAAGGTATCTTGCAAGCAGGAAAGAGAAAATTCGCAAAAGTAGTGAGGTAGGAAAAAATGAAAATTTACGAAAATGTGTTGGAATTAATCGGTAAAACCCCTATTGTAAAATATAATGATAATATTTTACTAAAATTAGAATTCTTAAATCCCTCGCACTCGGTAAAAGATAGAGCTTCATTCTATATGCTTAACGAGGCTAAAAAACAAGGCTTAATCAACAAAGATACCGTTGTAATTGAACCAACAAGTGGTAATACTGGTATTGGTTTGGCTATGTGCTGTGCCGTTATGGGTTTAAAAATTATTATAGTAATGCCTGAAAGTATGTCTATTGAAAGACGTAAAATAATTCAAGGTTACGGTGCAGAACTTGTTTTAACTTCAAAAGAACAAGGTATGCAAGGCGCTGTTGACAAAGCAAAAGAACTTACAGAACAATACAAAAATTCATTTATGCCAATGCAATTTGCTAATATGACAAATCCTTTGGCTCATATTGAAACAACTTCAAAAGAAATTTTTGAAGATACAGACGGAAAAGTTGATATTTTTATAGCGGGTATTGGTACTGGCGGTACTGCAACAGGTGTAGCAAAAGGGTTAAAGGATTTAAAACCTAGCGTTAAAGTTTATGGTGTAGAACCTTTAGAAAGTCCTTTATTAAGTGAAGGACACGCTGGTCCACACAAAATTCAAGGTATTGGTGCAAACTTTGTTCCAGAAATTTACAAAAACGGCCAATTGGATGGAGTTATAACAATATCAGGCAATGAGGCTATTGAAAAAGCTAAATATTTGGCAAAAAATAAAGGTATTTTAGTAGGCATTTCATCAGGTGCAAACCTTGCTGCAGCGTTAAAATTATCAGAACAAAATCCTGATAAACTTATCGTTACTGTAATGTGCGATTTTGGTGAAAGATATTTATCTACGGAGTTATTTGACTAATGCTTGACAGAGCAATATTTCATATAAAAGATGATATAAAAACTATTTACGAAAAAGACCCTGCAGCAAATAATATTTTAGAAGTTATTTTCTGCTATCCAGGGTTACACGCACTATTGGCGCATAGGTTGTCGCATAAACTTTATAAATGGAAAATACCTTTTATTCCAAGGTTTATTTCATTTATAATGAGAATTTTGACTGGTATTGAAATTCACCCAGGGGCTGAGATTGGCGAAAGATTCTTTATCGACCACGGCGAAGGTGTTGTAATTGGTGAAACTACAATTATCGGAAATGATGTTTTGATATACCAACAAGTAACTTTGGGCGGAACTGGTAAAGACAAAGGTAAACGTCACCCAACTTTGATGGACGGCGTTATTGTTGGAGCTGGCGCAAAAGTTTTAGGTAATATTACGCTTGGAAAACATGTAAGAGTTGGCGCTGGTTCTGTCGTAGTTGAAGATGTACCAGATTTTGCAACAGTTGTAGGTATTCCAGGGAGAATCGTTAAGCAAAAATATTACGACAAAAATGGAACGCTAATGCACAACCGTATTCCAGACCCTGTAAAATGTAAAATAAACCGTATGACTTATGAAATAAAAGAAATTCAAGAAAAATTGGGCATAAAACACGAAATGCCCGAAGATTTTTGTGAGGATTAGTTATGAATATTGTAGAACAAATTGTTGAAGAATTTAAGAAAAACGAACTTGTTAAGACAATTGCTTTGGCAGGCTCGTTAGGTGCTAATTCTTCTGATGAAATGTCTGATTATGACCTTTATATCTATTCAAACAAACCAATTGAAGTTGAATTTAGAGAACAAATTGCAAAAAAATTTTCTGACAAATTTGAAATAAACAATCAATTCTTTGAAACAGGCGATGAATGGATTTTGCATAACAGCAATAAAGTTGTGGATATTATGTACCGTAAACCTTCTGATATTGAAGGAAACGTAAATTGGATTTGGAAAAATAATAATGCTTGTGTTGGCTACACAACTTGTTTTATTTTCAACATAAAAAATTCTAAAATTCTTTATGACAAAGACGGCTGGTATAAAAATTTACAAGAGTCTGTAAGTGGTGAATATCCTGATAAATTACAGCAAAATATTATTGCAAAAAATTTACCATTATTGAATTTTAAACTTGTAGCATCTTTCGTTGAACAAGCTGAAAAAGCAATAAAAAGAGATGATTTAATCAGCGTAAATCATAGAATTTCGGCATTTTTAGCAAGCTATTTTGATGTTTTATTTGCTAAAAATAAAGTGCTTCATTGTGGCGAAAAAAGGTTAAAGAATTATGCCATAAAAACTTGCAAACTCTTGCCTAAAAACTTTGAAAAGGATATAAATGATTTATTCACAAAAGAGGATAAAGTTTCTATTTTGAAATCTTTAGCGAATAATTTAAAAGACATAATTTAAAAAGGAGTTCAGAATGAAAAAATCACTTATTATATCATTAATTATTTGTATGACGATATTTATAACACCTGCATTTGCTGGAACACATGGCAAAGACGGTAAAATTTCACCTCGTAGCGTTGGCGCTTGTGCTTGTTCACTTATCGTATGGCCTGGAATTGGTCAAGCAATTAATGATCAATCTGTTGAAAAAAACGTTACACACGCTATTTTAGGTTTGACAGGTATTTTCAGATTTTGGTCAGCTTATGATGCTTTAATCGACCGTCAAGGCGGTGTTTGGCATCACAGAATATAAAGAAGTGATGCTTAGAGGCATAAAGGTAAATCTAAATGTATCATTACATCTTTTGTAACACTTCTACCCAAAAATTAAATTCATAATATAATAATTATATGAAACAAAGTTCTTTATTTGATGCAATAGCACCTATTATGATTGGACCATCTAGTTCGCATACGGCTGGAGCTGTTCGTTTAGGTTTGTTGGCAAAAAATATTTACGACAACCCAATCAAAAAGATTACTTTCACTTTGTATAATTCTTATGCTAAAACAGGCTTTGGACACGGTACTGACAAAGGTTTATTGGCAGGTGTTTTAGGCTTTGGAGTTGAAGATGTTAGAATAAAAAATGTCTTTGATTTGCCAGAATCAAAAAAGATTGAATACCACTTTGAATACAGAGAAGATTTCAACCGTCACCCAAATTCAGTTGATTTTTATTTTGAAGATACAAAACAAGACATACACATTTCAGGAGATTCTGTTGGTGCTGGCAATGTTAGAATTACAAAGATTAACGACTTTTCTGTAAACCTTGCAGGTGATTACAATTCATTAATCCTTAGCTATAAAGATATGGCAGGCATGATTTCTAAGGTTACAGGCATAATTCAAACTCATCAAATAAATATCGCTTCACTTATTTGCGAACGTAGTGCTAAAGGCGAAGATGCTTCAATGTGTATTTGTTTAGACGGAGAATTAGATTACAGTGTAATTGAAAAAATTAAACATATACCAGATATTTATTTTGTAAGACGTATAGCAAAATTGGATAATTAAAAATGATTAAAGATATAAGAACATTTAAAGATATGGAGTTAGCTTGTTCTCAACAACATAAGGCTATTTACGAGGTTTTCCAAGAAAGAGAAGCACATCTTTTGGAAATTTCAGTAGAAGAAGTTAGAAAAAAGGTCAAAAAATCTTTAGATGCAATGAAAGAGGCTATTAGAAAAGGCTCAAATACTCGCGAAAAATCAATTAGTAGACAATGCGGAGATGATTGCGTACAACTTTCTGAAAGATACAAAAAACGTCCAGCTATTTTTGGCAGAACTTACGAAAAAATTACGACTTATGCGCTTGCAACAATTGAAGAAAATTTGCGTATGGGTAAAATTGTAGCCTGTCCAACTGCTGGTTCATGCGGAATTGTACCTTCTGTATTGGTTGCTATTTCAGAAGAATACGAATTTGACGAGGATACTCAAATCAACGCGCTTATTACTGCTGGCGCTATTGCAACAATAATTGCTTACAAGGTTGCTCTTGCTGGTGCTGTTGCTGGCTGTCAGGCTGAATGTGGTGTGGCTTCTGCAATGAGTGCGGGTGCTTTAACTCAAATGTTTGGTGGTACTGTAAATCAAATTATGCATGCAATTGCGCTAACTTTAAAAAATATTTTAGGTTTAACTTGTGACCCTGTTGCAGGTTTAGTAGAAATTCCTTGCATAAAACGTAATCCATTTTTAGCAATTCATGCGATTACAGGATATGAACTTGCAATTTCTGGAATAAAGAGCAAAATTCCTATTGATGAAGTGGTTGATGCTATGATGCAAATTGGCGAGCTTATGTCACCAACCTTGAAGGAAAGCTCTCAAGCAGGTTTAGCAAAAACAAAAACGGCAATAAAAATCGAAAACGAATTAAAAGAAAAATATGGGGTAAAATAATGAAACTTTCGATAAAACAAACTTTAAAAGACATATTTGGACAAGATAATTACTGCAAATATTTAGTATTTTTTGCGTTATTGTCAAGTTTTGGTGGGATAGTTTCAAATGCAAACAATCTCCCCTTCAGATTGGAAATCTATAGAATTGCATCAGTAATTTTATACATTCCATTAGGGTATGTAATCAACTTTGTACACTCAAGAATTAACAATTCAAACGAGGAAAATACTTTTAGTCTATCTGCTCAAACAGGTATGAAACTATTTGTTGCGTTAATAACAAACACAATTATTGTAGGGATAATTATTTCAGGAATATTTGTTGCAACTGCTCTTTTAACAAAATTTCCAGTTGAAGGATTTAACAACCCTAAAACTTTCCTAACAAACCCTGCAATGTTCTGCGTAGCCACAATTTCAGCATTATTTTGTGTTTTATTATTTACATTTATGAACGTAAAATTTGCAGATAAGTATTC
>CAVFBQ010000129.1:0-7745 GCA_963620455.1 uncultured Eubacteriales bacterium | reverse complement strand
CTACAGTACCTATCGCACTACACTTAGACCACGGTGCAGACTTCGAAATTTGTAAAGCTTGTATCGATGGTGGTTTCTCATCTGTAATGATTGATGGTTCAAGATTCCCATTTGAAGAAAACGTAGCAGTTACTAAGAAAGTAGTTGAATACGCTCACGAAAGAGGAGTTTCAGTAGAAGCTGAACTTGGTAAATTAGCTGGTGTTGAAGATGACGTTAAAGTTTCTGATAAAGATGCTAAATATACAAACGTTAAAGAAGCTGTAGAATTTGTTAAACAAACTGGTTGTGATTCATTAGCTATCGCTATTGGTACATCACACGGTGCTTATAAATTCAAAGGTGAAGCTAAATTAGACTTCGACAGATTGAAAGAAATTAAAGACGCATTAGCTGAAGCTGGTTACCCAGATTACCCAATCGTTCTTCACGGTTCTTCATCAGTACCAAAAGAATTCGTGGAAAAATGTAATAAATTCGGTGGTAACTTACCAGATGCACAAGGTGTTCCAGAAGATATGTTAAATTACGCTTCTAAACACGGTGTAGCTAAAATTAACATCGATACAGACTTACGTTTAGCTATGACTTCAACTATCAGAGAATTCTTCATTGAACACCCTGAAAAATTCGACCCACGTGAATACATGGGACCTGGTAGAACAGCTGTTAAAGAAATGGTTATGCACAAAATGAGAGATGTATTAGGAACAGCTGGTCATGCTGATGACTAATTCATAACTCAGATAAGTTATAAACATTATTAAAAAGGTTGGAGAGAGAAAGTCACTTCAACCTTTTTGTTTTTTAAGTGAGGTAATATGGCAAGTAATATATTATTTTTTATTGTAACAGTGGCGCTTTTTGGTTTAGTTCCTGGACCTGATATTATTTTTGTTATAACTCAGGCAGTTACAAAGGGTAAAAAAGAAGCCTTGTATGTGTCTTTAGGGCTCACAACAGGTTGTATGTTTCACGCAATGTTGGCATCTTTTGGGGTTGCGTTTATTTTTCAACAATCAGCTTTAGCGTTTAATGTTTTAAAAACTTTGGGTGTAATTTACTTGTTATATTTGGCTTACAAAACTTTTGTTAATGCAGATAAAGAGATTATGGCAACTGACGATAATAAAGCTAAATTGGGATATTTTAAGGGTGTTTTAATGAATATTCTGAACCCTAAAGTAATATTATTTTTCTTAGCATTTTTACCTCAATTTGTACCGTCAAACGTTAATCATATAAGCTTGTATATGTTTATGTTGGGTGTAATTTTTATGGTGGTAACATTTGTTGTATTTAGCTTAGTTTCAATTTTGGCATCTCAATTAAATACTTATTTGATATCTAAACCAAAAATGATGACAAAAGTTAATAAGGGTAGCGCGTTTGTGTTAGGTGGATTGGCAGTGTTGTTAGCTTTAGCAAGACAAAACTAATAAGACTATAAGCCAATAAGTTGTTAAGTAGATAAGTCGAATTATAATTAAAATGACAATTTAATAACAAATAGGCTTATCGTCTTAATCCTTAATGTCTTAATTCTCAAATAAGTGTTATCTTTACATTCATATTAAGATGTTATCAAGATATTATTAGTTCAGGCATGTTTATAATATAATGTATTCAATAGGTACATTAGAATAGGGGAATTATTTTGAAAACTTCCAAGCTGACATCATTTATTTTTGGCGCATTAATTTTAGGTATAATCATCGGTTGGTTATTTCCATCGTTTGCTGTTAAATTAGATCCTTTAGCAAAAATCTTTTTGAATATGATTAAAATGATTATTGCTCCATTGTTGTTCTCAACATTGGTTGTCGGTATTGCTGGACACGGTGATGTTAAGAGTTTAGGTAAAATCGGCTTAAAAACTATAATTTACTTTGAAATTGTTACAACCTTTGCATTGATTATTGGTTTAGCAATGGGTAATATTGTAAAACCTGGTGTCGGAATGGCAAGTGCTATTTCTACTGCAAATACACATGATATACAAGCAGCTCAACACTTAGCAACAATTAATACAAGTAATTCCTTAAGTGGAATGATTATCGGTATGTTTCCAACTTCTATTGTAAAAGCAATGGCAGACGGTAATGTTCTTCAAATTGTAGTATTCTCATTATTTTTCGCAATTGCAATATGTGCTGTTGGTAAAGCTGCACGTCCTATTTTGGATATTTTAAATTCAACCGCAAAAGTAATGTTTAAATTTACTGAATATGTAATGTATTTTGCTCCATTAGGTATTTTAGGTGCAGTTGCATCAGCTATCGGTACAAATGGTATCGGAGTATTAAAAAGTTATGGTAAAGTAATTTTCTGCTTATATGCAGCATTAGCAATATTTATAGGTTTTGTTTTACACGGAGTGTGTTCAATTGTAAAAGTTCCGTTCTGGAAACTTATGGGTGCATTAAAAGACCAAATTTTGTTGGCTTTTACAACAACAAGTTCAGAAGCAGCATTACCAAAATCAATGGAAATCTTGGAGAAATTTGGTGTTCCAAGAAATATAGTTGCGTTTGTAATGCCGACAGGTTATTCGTTCAATCTTGATGGTTCGACATTGGGGGTTGCTGTTGCAGTTTTATTTGCAACTCAAATTGTAGGAATAAACTTGAATTTTGAACAACAATTAGTTATTATGTTAGCGTTGATGTTTGCAAGTAAAGGTATTGCAGGTGTGCCAAGAGTATCATTAATCGTACTTGCAGGTACTTTGACAACCTTTAACTACCCAATTATAGGTGTTGCAATTTTATTGGGTATTGACCATATCCTTGATATGGGTAGAACAACTCTTAACTTGATTGGTAACTGTGTTGCAACCGTTGTTATAGCTCGTTGGGAAGGTCAATTCGATGACGAAAAAATGCAAAAATATATTTCTAAAGAAAAACGTCGTAAAGAGTTGTTAACATACTTTAGCTCAAAAAGACAACAACAAAAAAATAATGAACAATTAGTAAATGAAGGATAGATTGGAAATGACAGAGAACGAAAAAAAAGAGTTTAAAGATACTCTTAATTTACCAAAAACTACGTTAGAAATGCGTGCAAACGCAACAAAAAAAGAACCTGAAACACAAAAGTTTTGGGAAGAAAAACATATTTACGACAAAATGCTAGAAAACAAAGATAAAGCAAATGCTTTCATCTTGCACGACGGACCTCCATATTTGAGTTCTGAAAAAATCCACGTTGGTACAGCATTAAACAAAATTTTAAAAGATATTTTAATCAAATACAAATCTCAAAGAGGCTACTATGCACCTTATGTTCCAGGATATGACGGACACGGTTTGCCTATTGAAAATAAAGTTGTAAAAAACATTGAAGGTGGACGTAACGCAGTTACTCCAACTGAATTAAGACAAAAATGTCGTGAATATGCCCACAAAAGTTTGAAAGGTCAAGAATCAGAATTCAAAAGACTTGGTGTTTTAGGTAATTGGGAACACCCATATTTAACAATTGATGGCGAATATGAAGCTGAACAAGTTAGAGTATTTGGCGAAATGTACAAAAAAGGTTATATAGAAAAAGGTTTGAAACCTGTTTATTGGTGTGCATCTTGCGAAACAGCTTTAGCAGAAGCTGAAGTTGAATATGCAGATCACACATCAACTTCAATTTACGTAAGATTTAAATTTGATGATGAAAGCGTTAATACTTTAAAATCAAAATTCAATTTCTTAAACACTGACAAAGATATGTATGCTGTAATTTGGACAACAACTCCATGGACAATTCCGTCAAACTTAGCAATTAGCGTACACCCAAGATTTGAATACACTTTATTTGAATACAACAACGATGTTTACTATGCAGCAACAGGTTTGTTAGCAAACTTCTTAAAAGATGTTGATTGGAAAGAAGAAGATATCAAGGTTTTAGGAACTTGCAAAGGTCAAGACTTTGAGAATTTAACTCCTGTTCATCCATTGTACGACAGAAAATCACCAATTCTTTGCGGTGAACACGTTACACTAGATGCAGGTACAGGTTCAGTTCATACAGCTCCTGGACATGGTTTAGAAGACTACGAAGTTTGTTGCAAATACAAAATTGGCGTATATTCTCCACTTGATTCAAAAGGTGTTTGGACAGAAGAAGCTGGCGATTTAGCTGGTATTCCTTACTATAAAGGAAATTCAATTGTAATTGACAAATTAAAAGATTGTGGCGCATTACTTGCAGCTGCAGATATTCAACACAGTTACCCACATTGTTGGAGATGTAAACATCCTGTAATTTACAGAGCAACCCCACAATGGTTTGTAAAAGTTGACAAATTTAGAGATGAAGCCTTGAAAGCAATTAAGGGTGTAAAATTTATCCCTGCATCAGGTGAAGCAAGAATTTCTAATATGGTTGAGGGTCGTACAGATTGGTGTATCTCTCGTCAACGTGCTTGGGGTGTTCCAATCCCTGTATTCTATTGCGATGATTGTGGTGAAGTTATCGTTACTGATGAAACAATCGAACGCGTAGCTAAGCTATTTGAAAAAGAATCTTCAGATGCGTGGGTTAAATATGATGAAAAAAAACTTATGCCAGAAGGTTTTGTTTGTCCTAATTGTGGTAAAACTCACTTCCATAAAGAAAAAGATATTATGGATGTTTGGTTTGACTCAGGTGTTTCTTGGAGAGCTGTTGTTGAAAAACGTGCTGACGAATTAAACCACACTCCAGTTGATATGTACTTAGAAGGTTCTGACCAACACAGAGGCTGGTTCCAATCTTCATTATTAACATCAGTTGCAACTCAAGGAAAAGCTCCTTACAAACAAGTGTTGACACATGGTTTCGTATTTGGTGAAGACGGAAGAAAAATGTCAAAATCTTTGGGCAATTACATCAGACCAGACGATATCATCAAGAACTATGGTGCTGATATTTTAAGACTTTGGGCTGCATCAGTTGATTACAGAAACGATATCAAAATTGGTGACAATATCGTTAAACAACTTGCAGAAATCTTTAAGAAAACAAGAAACACAGCTCGTTTCTTAATGGGTAACTTGTTTGACTTTGAACCTAAAAAAGATTATGTAGATTATAAAGACCTTAAAGATTTGGATAAATTTGCATTACACAAATTGTACCAATTAATCGAAAACGTAACAGAAGCGTTTGAAGGTTATGAGTTCTATAAATACTTCCAATGTTTGCAAAACTTTGCTGCTGTTGACTTAAGCTCATTCTACCTAGATATCGTAAAAGATAGATTGTATACTTCAGGTAAAAAATCACTTTCACGTAGAGCTTGCCAAACAGTAATGTATGAAATCTTACAAGCCTTGGTAAGAATTATTACGCCAGTAATGCCTCACCAAGCAGAAGACATTTGGCAAAATGTTCCAGAAAATCAAAAGGGCGGATTGGAAAGTATCTTGCTTTCTTCTTGGCCAGAAATGAAACCTGAATGGAACAATCCTGAATTAGAACAAGAGTTCGCAAAAATTTTGAAAACTCGTGTTATCGTAACAAAAGCAATTGAACCTTTAAGAGCAGAAAAGAAAGTTGGAAGTTCATTAGAAGTTGCAGTTTACGTAAAATACGATGAAAACAAAGACTTGTTGAAATCTTGCGAAAACGAACTTTGCAACATCTTTATTACATCTCAAGCTGTTGTTGCTGATGAAAAGCCAGCTGATGTGTTGAATGAATATACAGAAGACGGTTGCACTGTGTGGGTTACAAAAGCACATGGCGGAAAATGTTGCCGTTGTTGGAAATATCGTGACTTGAACGCAGACGGTATTTGCCCAGATTGCCAAGAAGCAATTAATGAGTAATTAAAATAATAAAATAAAACAACCGAGGCGCGAGCGTCCCGCTCGCGCCTCGTGTTATAAAAATTTTGTCACCGAATTACTTAACATATACAGGCATGACAATTTTCATGTTAAATTTTACTTTATATGAGAGTAGTAATTTTGTGTGTATATGAATATAAATAGTTCGAACAATTTTATATGTCCTAATTTTACGGCGAATGTCATGCCGAAAAATTGTGCCGAATACATTGACAACAAGCTAAAATCAGCGAAAACTGTTGATATTTTTTGTCATACTTCTAGCGACGAAGATACTTTTAATAGCGCAAAAGCAATGTATTCTTATCTTAAAGGTCAAGGCGTAACACCTAGACTTGTTGTTTCTGGTGGTAAAGAGAATTATAAATACGACGTAAAAAAATACAATATTATTCAGGCTGATGAAGTTTTAGAAAATACTCAAAAAGCTGATATGGCGCTTTGTGTAGACTTTAGCTCACCTGTTAGAGTTGGTTCAAATGTTTTGAAATTTATTAACAGTTATGGTTCAAATATTGTTGGTTTTGACCACCACAATGACCCCGAAATTGTTGTAAAAGACTATAATAAAATCACACAATCTTATGCAAAAAATCAAGAAATGCCAAAATTAAATGCAAAAGATTACTATATTGATTCTTCTGCAAAATCAAATTGTGCTATTATTTCAAGATTTTTTGATGCTATAGGACACAAAACGTCAAGAGAAGAGGCTCGTTCTTTATTTGCAGGTATGCTTGATGACACAACAAAAGACGGAATTACCAAGGTTAATAAACTTGGCAAGGTTAAAGTTACAGAAAAAGTAGATGATTTGGGCAACACAAAAGAAGTTATGAAAAACGTCCTTGGACGTATGGGAATTTTTGACAAGTTGACCGTTTTGAAACATTTTGTCAACAAGACAAAGTTAACAGACAAAGAAAGCGCTTTTTCAAAAACATTAAAAGGAAAAACACAATATTCAAATAACGGTAAATTTGCCTACATTGAAATTTCTCCAAACGACAGAGAGTGGGAAAATTTAGGTAGAGATACTGTTCGTTCAACAAAAGTTTTACAAAAATTCAGAAAAGATTCTCTTGAAAAAGGTGATGTAGATGCAGTTGCAGTATTCTATCCAACAAACAGCGACACATACAAAATGAGTATTCAAGCAAAAGGTGATTACGCTAAACAAATTATTGATAACATAAAAGCAAAAACTTGTCCTGATTTGGTTGCAGGTGGACACGAAAACCGTAGTGGTGGAACTCTTAAGTCACTCGACACAACAAAAACTCACGAATGGGTTGAATCATTCAAACATTCAGCTGATGAAGTTTTAAGCAAATAATTAACGTTTCAATGTCTTTTTCAAATATTTTACAATCGCTGTATTAATATTTTTATTTACAACTTGAACGATATCTTTGTGCGAAATATCAGTATATTCTTCGTATAATTTGCGGTCATCTTCATTATTTACAAAGATTTTCCACAAGTTTGAAACTTGTTTTCTAAAATATTTTGAGCCAAGAGCTGTAAAATCTGCGTTTCTTGTATCATATTCAATTGTAAATGTCAAAGCCTGTTCTGACATTACATAAGGTGAAAAATCATCTTTTACATAAATAGGTTTTTGATAAAAAATTATATCAGGCTTAAAGGCGTGAATGCAAGGTAGAGTGTTTGTTTCTCTATCCCAACCGTCAATTACTTTTGTATCAAATGTATTAAAGAAATCTACATCTCGTTGCATATTTTCTTCATTTACAGGTTCACTCTCAAGCAATTGTTTTGGAGTGATAATTATTGGGAAGGTTTTAAAATTCTTGTCAAAATAAAGTAAATTATACAAACCCACAAAATCTGTATGTTGAGTATCAGAGCATAAAAATGCAACTTTTACAGGTTCTTTAGAACTTCTAATTT